>CAIPGJ010000419.1 GCA_903864555.1 uncultured Pseudomonadota bacterium
AGGCGCGAGTGTGCAGGCGCGTGACGCCAGGGGGCGCACGGCACTGCTGGCAGCCACCCACGCCAACCAGATTGATGCGGCGCGCCTATTGATTGCCGCTGGCGCCGACGTCAATGCTAGGGACGCCATCCAGGACAGCCCTTTCCTGTATGCCGGTGCCGCCGGACGTCTAGACATACTGCGCCTGACGCTGGCTGCCGGCGCTGACCTGAAGAGCCTCAACCGTTATGGCGGCACGGCGCTCATCCCCGCCTGCCACTACGGCCATGTCGAGACCGTGCGTGAGCTGCTGAAAACAGCGATCGCCATCGATCATGTCAATCGCCTGGGCTGGACCGCCCTGCTCGAGACGGTGATTCTGGGCGATGGTGGCGCGCGCCATCAGGAGATTGCCCGCCTGCTGCTTGCCCGGGGCGCCAATCCGCAACTGGCCGATCGGGATGGCGTCACGCCGCTGATGCATGCGCAACGCCTCGGCCATGCAGCGATGACCGTACTGTTGCAGGACGCGCTGCGCCGGCGCCAGTGACCGAAGGCACTGCGGCCATGCAGTAAAGTGCCGGTGTGGGTGGATAAGCGATTGTGCAGTGTCCGTTCGCCTGCCTGGAATTATCCGTAAGGACGAACCAGCTGGTTCACGCACGTGTGACAAGAGAGCCCGATTGCGCACGGGCCAGGCGGTCGTTACTGCGGTCTTGTTACTGCAGCAACACTCGGATAAGAGCGCTCGATTCGGCGCGGGTCCGGCCGGTACGCAAGCTGTCTTGGCAATGTAGCCGGGCACCGGGGGTGTCCAGTCATCAAGGAGGTGTCATGTCTGTTTTTCTGTTCACTGCTTGTCCCGTGAAGCGACGGCCATGGCCGGTCGGGCCGGGTGCACGCTGGTTGTCGGCGCTGGCCTTGACTCTGGCTGCGCTCCTGCCATCCGTTTCCGTGCAGGCCCAGGGCGATGCCAGCAAGGTGATCCGCATCATTTCGCCCTACGCCCCGGGCGGCGGCACGGATGTCCTGGCCCGGGCCATCGGTCCTCGGCTGACCGAGCGGACCGGGCAGCAGGTGATCGTCGAGAACCGTGCCGGCGCCAGCGGCACCATCGGCGCTGGTTTCGTGGCGAAGTCAGCCCCCGATGGCAACACCATCCTGCTCACGTCCACTGGGCATGCCGCAGTGCCCAGCTTGTTCAGCAGCCTCCCCTACGATCATGTGCGCGACCTGGCGCCGGTATCGCAGCTGGCCTCCGGCGCCATGGTGCTGGTGGTGCATCCATCGCTTGCCGCGCAGTCGGTGAAGGACCTGATCGCCATGGCCAGGCAGCGCCCCGGCGAACTGAACGTCGGCTCGGCCGGCCAGGGTTCCTTTTCCCATCTGACAGCGGAACTCTTCGGGCTGGTCAGTGGCGTGAAATTCACGCACATCCCGTACAAGGGCGCCGGCGCGGCGCAGGTGGATGTGCTGAGCGGCCGCGTCCCGGTTTACTTCATGAACTTGCTGTCCAGCGTGCCGCTGGTCAAGTCCGGCAAGCTGCGGCCGCTGGGGGTATCCAGCTCGCAGCGCTCAACCATCGCACCCGAGCTGCCCACCATTGCGGAATCCGGACTGGCCGATTTCGAGATGACCAGCTGGTATGCGGTGCTGGTGAGCAATGGCACCCCGCGCGAGGTCGTCGGCCGGCTGCAGCAGGACATCTCGCGCATCATGAACACGGCGGAACTGAAGGACCGGCTGATGACTGAGGGGCTGACCGTGGTGGCCAGTACCCCGGCTGAATTCACCGCCTTCCTTCAGCGCGAGATTGCCAAGAACGCTCGCATCATCAAGGCGGCCGGCATAACGGCCGCTTCATGATTCCCCTCACCCGTCCGCTGGCGCGCTATGTGGTGCAGGCCCGCTTCGAGGATTTTCCGCCGGCCGTGCGCCATGCCGGC
>CAIPGJ010000420.1 GCA_903864555.1 uncultured Pseudomonadota bacterium
CGCCACCAGCGTCAACACCACCGTCAGCGCAAAGTAGGTGCGCAGGCCGAACAGCGGCCCGACGATGCCCGCGACAAAGGGGGCGATGCCGATGGCAATGAATTGGAAGGAGGTGGCGTAGGAGATGGCGCGCGCGTCCATGCCTTCGGGCGCGTAAGATTTCAGCAGCCGGATGATGGCCGGCTGCATCATCGATGCCCCCAGCCCGAAGGCCGCACGCGCGAGCACCAGTTGCAGCGGCGTCTCCAGGAACACCAGCGGGATCTGCGTGAGACCGGCCGCCGCGGTGGTGAACACCAGCACGCGCGCCGGATCGACACGGTCGAGAATCCTGCCCCACAGCACCAGCGATACCACACTGGAGATCGCCAGGCCCATGGCCACTGCCCCCACCCAGAAGGCGCCCGCCCCGATGCCGGAGGCATCCGGCCCCTGCAGTTGCAGCACGTAGACGCTGAGGATGGTGATGTTGCCCGAGGCCAGGATGGCAAAGACAAAGCACAGCGCATACAGCAGGCCGATGCGCGGCACCTTGACCAGGTCGCGCAGGCTGCCCATCCAGTCCAGCTTCCACGGGCCGGAAGCCAGTTGCTTCACTTCGCGCACGAAGACCACCACCAGCAGGCCGCCCAGCAGCAGCAGGCTGCCGCTGAACCAGAACAGCCAGTGCGGACGCGACACCAGCGCCACGGCCATGGTGGCCACCGCCGGCCCCATGGTCTGGCCCACCAGCATGCCGGTCTGCAACCGCGACAGCGCACTGCCGATGCGACCGGGCGGCGTGTTGGCCACCAGCAGCGCCTGCGAGGCTGCTGACGAACCATTGAAGAAACCCACCAGCGAGAACAGGAAGACGAACCAGAAAGGCGACGGCGCGAAGGGCACCAGCACCATGAACAGGCCCATGCCCATCATGGCGCGCAGCACCATGATCTTGCGCCCGTAGTGGTCGGCGATGCCGCCCCACACCGGACCGGAGGCAAAACTGATCACGTAGAACAGCAGCATCATGTTGCCCACCCAGGTCTCCAGGTGGTCGCGCACGCCCAGGCTCTGCACCATCACGGGCAGGAAGGGAAAGGACAGCGCAAAACCCATGGAGGTGAGCATGTTGCACAGGGGCAGCACCTGCAGGTTGCGCCGCCAGTAGGGAAAGCGCGCGTCCTCGTCGCCCTGGTTGACCTGGTTGCCCGGGTTATTGCTTGCGCCACCGTCCTTGCCGGATGAACTCATGCCTTGCTCCGCATGCGTGCCGTCCCGCAATGTCGCAAAGTCATGACGGGTTCGGACACGGGCTTCAGATCGTCAGCGCCGTGGACCCGGTGGTGCGACGCGCCTCGATGTCGGCATGCGCCTGCGCGGCATCCTTCAGCGCATAGGTCTGGTTGACACTCACCTTCACCTGGCCCGAGAGCAGCACCTCGAACCATTCCTCGCCCATCTGCTGCAGCCGGCCCAGGCCCTCGGTGTAAGCGAACAGCGAGCCGGCGCTGACCGTGAGCGCATCGCGGTTGAGCGCGAACACGTCCAGCGGCGGCACCGGGCCCGAGGAACGCCCGAAGGTGACCAGCTGGCCGTTGGGACGCAGCGCATCCAGCGAGCGGATGAAGGTGTCCTTGCCCACGGCGTCATACACGGCGTGGAACTTGCGCCCGCCATTGCGCGC
>CAIPGJ010000421.1 GCA_903864555.1 uncultured Pseudomonadota bacterium
GGCGGCGGCATGCCACCGGGGCCGCCCGGGCCACCCTTTGCACCCGGTCCGCCCTGTCCACCGGAAGGTCCGCAGGCCGACAGCAGCACGGCGCCAGCCAGCAGGGCCATCACACCAAGTGCAGGATGCAATGCGCGGACGGAAAGCTTCTTGGAGAAAGCGGGAATCGTGGCGGGCATGTCGTTATCCAATGACGGTGGCGTGTTCGGTGGGGTCAATGTTGTGTCACTGCTGCTTGCGCTGCCATCTCCTGTCTGCCTGGTGGCAGACAGGAGATGTGCGTGCGTGCATCACAGATTCTGTGATTCACGGCTTACAAAATGATGTCAGACAGGGTACTATTATACATACAGTCACAAATGTAAGTGGATAAGTGCGCCTGCTGAGGAAGCCCTGCCGCCTGCGAGATGGCCACTTCCCGCAAGTCGCCGCTATCGTTATATTGGAATCATGAACATCGCTGCTGCCTGCGCCCCGGGGAACACCCCGCGGGGCAGGCAGCAACATACAAGAAGGCGCATACCGGATGGATTGCGGCAAGAAGATGACCGCGCACCGGCATGGTGCGCCGGGGGCAGCGGCCTGGGAGGGCTGGAAAACATGGTGAGACGGACCAAGGAAGAGGCGCTTGCCACACGCATGGCCCTGCTGGATGCGGCCGAGCGCGTATTCAGCGAACGTGGCGTATCGCGATCCTCGTTGTCGGATGTGGCTGCAGCCGCCGGTGTGACACGCGGCGCGGTCTACTGGCATTTCAAGGACAAGGCCGACCTGCTCGATGCCATGCTGCGGCGGGTGGTGCTGCCCATGGAAGAGGCCCAGGCCACCTGCAGCGGCAGCGACCCGGCCGGCGACCCGCTGGGCCACTTGCGCAACTGCCTGCTCAAGGTGCTCACGCGCACCGCCAGTGATCCCCAATCGCAACGGGTGTTCGAGATCGTCTTCCACAAATGCGAATACATCGACGAGATGGCAGCGGCACGTGACCGCTGCAATGCCATGCGTGAAGGCTACCTGTCCGAGATCGAGCGCGGCCTTCGCAATGCCATCAAACTCGGCCAGTTGCCCGAGGGCCTCCGGGTCCGCACTGCGGCCATCGGCCTGCATGCCCTGGTGGACGGCCTGATCGCCAACTGGGTACAGGCACCGGCCTATTTTGCCCTGGAGCGCGAAGCCGCCACGTTGCTCGACATCTTCCTCGACGGGCTGCGCGCTGGTGCCGTGTCAGCGAAGCCCACCACGCACGCGCCGGCCAAAACGGCGCGTCCGGCGCGTGTCACGCCGGTGGGCAGCGGGCGCCCCCACCGCCGTCCGACGCGCAAAACACTGCGCTGAAGCAAGCGCATTGCCTCACCTCATCACGGCAACGCCGCCACAGAAGCGCGCTTGCGGCATCAAACACGGAGAAGGCTCCCTTCTGTTCAGGCGCAACAGCTCGTGACGGGAAATCGAGCCTGATCCGTTTAGGGAAATACTGATCAAGGGGGCACGGCCCCCTTGAGAATCCCCCACTTCAGAGGGAAGTTTTTCAGTCATTCTTTTACTTTGGGACTTGATCAGTGTTTCCTTAGGGAAGCACTGATCAAGTGGGCTACGCCCGCTTGTTTATCCCCCCCACTTCAGAGGAAACATTGAACGACTGTCCTCGACTCAAGACTTGATCAGTGTTCCCCTTACATTAGAATGCGTTTTCCGCGCCGCTCATGAACACAATACCCCGACACAGATCAACGGGGCCTGCATCGCCGGCCGGACCACCAAGCTGAGAGGGCACATGGGATCAGTGGTTGCACTGGCCGGACAGATCGGTGGGGCGAAGCTGGCTGATGGCCTGCGCCGGGCCCGGCCCGGGCGCCTCAGCGTCATCGTCAACACCGGTGATGACTACGAATACCTCGGCCTGTCGGTGGCGCCCGACCTGGACACCATGCTCTACATGCTTTCCGGCGTCGCCAATGCGCACCGCGGCTGGGAACCGGAAGAGGAAACCTTCTCCTGCTATGGCATGCTGCAGCGCCTGGGCGGGGCGGACCGCATCCCCCTGGGTGATCGCAGCCTGGCCACACAACTGCTGCGCGCCGAGGCGCTGCGCATGGAACGCCGTCCCACGGAGATCTCGCTGCAGTTCTGTCATGCCCTGGGCATCGACGCGCGGGTGCTGCCGATGAGCGACGACCCGGTGCGCACCCAGGTGGTGACCGAGGCCGGCGCGGTGCGCTACCACGAATACTTCTACGACCTGCAGTGCGAGCCGGTAGTGAAGAGCTTCTTCTACGCCGGCGCCAGCGAGGCGCGCCTGTCCGACGAGATCATCGACGCGCTTTATGCCAAGGATCTCGAAGCCATCGTCATCTGCCCATCCAATCCCTACCACGCCATCCGCCCCATCCTCGAGGTGCAGGGCATGCGCGACCTGCTCAAGTCGCGCGGCGTGCCCATCATCGCAGTCAGTCCCATCGTCGGCGGCAGCGCGCTGCACGGCTCGGCCGGCAAGATGATGCACGAGCTCGGACACGAGGTGTCGGCGCGCGGCGTGGCCATGGGGTACTACCGTTTCATTGACGGCTTTGTCATCGACCACGAGGACGAAGCCTACGTCGAGGGCATACGCGCCTCGGGCTTCGAAGTGGCCAGCGCCGCGACCTTCATGCGCAGCATCGAGGATCGCGTCACCCTGGCCGATGCCGTGCTCGACTTCGCCCGCGACATCACCACACGCCGGCAGCAGGAGAAGGACAACGCCGCCTGAGGCGTGCCTGCCCCACACACAGGATTTTTCCAACATGAATGCACGATTGCGCCTACGCAAGGCCAGCCGCGAGGACCTCGGCCTGACCCCGGCCGAGTACCGTTCGCTGGCCCGTCTCACCACGCCGGAGAAGATCCAGGCCTTTGTCGATGCCATCCCGCAGAATTTCGAGGTGGGTGGCCAGACCTGCCTGTCGGTGCGCGAGGTGCTGCGCCAGCAGCGCGCCATGTGCATCGAGGGCGCCATGGTGGCCGCCTGCGCACTGTGGGTGAACGGTGAGCCGCCGTTGCTGTTCGACCTCAAGGCCAAGGGCGACTACGACCACGTCGTCGCCGTCTACCGTCGTGGACGCTGCTGGGGCGCCATCTCCAAGACCAACAGCATTGTGCTGCGCTGGCGCGACCCGGTCTACCGCAGCCTGCGCGAACTGGCCATGTCCTACTACCACGAGTATGCCAACCGGCGTCACCAGAAGACCCTGCGCAGCTATTCCGTGCCCTATGACCTGCGGCGCATGCAGCCCGATGAATGGGTGACCAGCCAGAAGCACTGCTGGGACGTCGGCTGGGCGCTGGAAGCGGTCAGGCATTATCCAGTCGTCAGCGACCGGCAATTGCGTCAGGTGCGCCTGCGCGACACGCTGGAGCGCAACAGCATGAACATGATCATGTATCCAAGGCCGGTGCGGACCTGACAGGCCGACGGTGGCCGCAGGGCCACCCGCCTCCGTTACCCGGTCCATGCGCCGGAAGGAACCACGACTGCAACCGGCACTCCAATGACCATGCTCACCCTGCCGCACCCCACACAGTCCTTGCATGTTGCGCGGCGCGGCCTCAGGCTCTCCTGCATGGGCACAAGGCATCTTCCGAAGCTGTTCACCGTGCTGGCCTGTGCCGTGCTGACCGCGGCAGCCTGGGCGGCTCCGGGCCTGGCGCAGGAGGACGCAGCCGGGCAGGAGGTCCGGCGCCTGATGAGCCTCTCTTCCCTGGAACGTGACCAGCAATCCGACGCCTTTGCACTGCGCCTGCAGCAGCACCAGCGTGAAATCAACGCCACGCCGGCTGACCGGGCACGCATCGAGCGAGATCATTCCGCGCAGCGTCGTCAGCTGGATCAACTGGCCGCCGAGCAGCGCAGGTCGGCAGGTGTTGCAGACGCCCCTTCCTGGGGGCCGCAACTGGACCTGCGGCCACAGATGGAACGCGAGCGCCGCCAGCTTCTGGACCGCATCCAGCCCTGAGCCGGATGGCGCAGTCCAGGCTGCCACGCGCCCACAGAACCCTTCACTCCGGACATGTGCCGCCTCCCCCTTCACCCTTGCCAAGGTGTGGTCACCGAAGTGATACGCTGGTAAAAGTTGTCAGGGGCCATGATCTCGAGGCGAAGATAAAGGGCATTACAGCAGGGCACCCCATTAAAACAAGGCAGACCCAGAGGAGACGTTCATGAGTATTGCAAAGCGATTGGCAGTTTTTCTGGCTGGCATGATGCTGGCCGGAGGCGTAATGGCGCAGGCCTGGCCGACCAAACCCATCAGCCTGCTGATTCCCTTTCCGCCTGGAACGGGCAACGACATCATCGGCCGCGTGCTCGGCATCGAGATGTCCAAAATCCTGGGCCAACCGGTGGTGCCGGACAACCGCGCGGGGGTGTCGGGCAATATCGCCATGGAGGCCACCAGCAAGGCCGCCCCGGACGGCTACACGCTGGTGGTCGGCAGCACCAGTTACTCGATCAACCTGTCCACTCTGAAAGGGACCGCCCCCCTGGCCAGTTTCACGCCTGTGGCGCTGATAGGCACGCTGCCTTATACCCTGATCATTTCGCCGGAACTCCCGGCGAAAAACGTGAAGGAGCTGATCGCGACCCTGAAGTCGAAAAAGGGCCAGTACAACGCCGCCACCGGTGGCCCCACCGGCACCAGCTTCTTTCTGGCGGAGTCCTTCAAGAAGGCGAGCGGGGTTCCCATGGAGATCATCGCCTACAAGGGAACGACCGAGGCCGTGGCCGACCTGCTGGTCGGACGCACCCATATCCTGTTCGCACCCATGCCGACCAGCCTGCCCTACCACAAGTCCGGCAAGCTGCATCTGCTCGGGGTGACCGGCAGCACGCGCAATACTCTGGTCCCGGACGTGCCGACCTTCACCGAAGCGGGTTTCCCCATGCTGGACGTCGGCTCGTGGTACGCCATCATGGGGCCGGCCGGCATGCCCCGTGCCGTCGTGACCCGCCTCAACCAGGCGGTGAACAAGGCCATGGGGGTGAAGGATGTGCAGGAAAAGCTCGGCAATATCGGCGTGAACCCCCTCATCGGTACCCCGGAGGAAGTGGATGCCTATCTCAAGAAAGATGTCGCCACCTGGGCGAATATGGTGGCGGACTCCGGCATCAAGACTCAGTGAGCGGACCCCAGACGGGAAACGGCATTCGCAGTGACAATCAGGGACGTACCACGCTTCAATCCTGACGAAAGCGTGGTCTGTCCCTGAGCCGAGCCGGGATGGCCCGCGATTCAGGCCGCCGCGCGACCGACATCCCCGGCATTGGCCGCCTCACCGATGCGCCAGCACTGGGTCAGCAGGCGCGCCATGGCCGCATCATCGAGAACGCCTTCCGCCAGGTCGGCAAACTTGCGGTCCAGGTCGCGATCGCTCATGGGATTGTCGGCGCTGCCGATGCCGTGCTCGATATAGCGATGCAGCTTGCGGCCGTCGCGCAATTCAATGACCACGTCGGCCTGGTCCGGCGCAATCCCGGCGTCCTCCACCGCGTCGACACGCTCGCGCAAGGCCACAATCTCCGGCGCAGCCACGCGATCCAGCTGCGCAATCCCCGCCACCCCGTCCACCAGCGAGGTCGCCACCCAATGGGCGATGCTCACCTTGGCCTGCATGCGATCGGCCGGATGGCGTCGTCCTGCCAGGATCAGTGCATTGCGGTGCGCCTTCACCTGCACGCGCGCCACGTCTTCATGGCCAATGCCATTTTCCTTGCGCAGGGCCAGGCAGGCATCGATGATGGGATGCAGCACGATGCCGCAGGGATAGGGCTTGTAGGTGTTGCGCATCACCTCGAACTGGCTGCCCAGCCGGTCGGTGATGGCGGCCGGATTGGCCTTTTGCGCATACATCTCGAGGAAACCACGGTCGCCATCGATATGGTGGCTGGTGCTGGTGTAGCCCTTGGCCGCCATGAAGGCGGCACGCAGGCCGGTGTGGCCGGCATGCGCCGGCACCAGCGGGCTGCACATGCTGCCGTGCATGCCGCGAAAGCCCGAGCCCTGGCCGCAGGCGATGCCGCAGGCCCAGACGATCTGCTCGGCGGAAAGGCCCATCAGCTTGCCCGCAGCGGCAGCAGCGCCGATGCCGCCGGTCAGGCCGGTGAGGTACCAGCCCACATCACACTGCGCCGGGGGCACCGCAATGGCGCGCGTCAGGCGGCACTCCACCTCCAGGCCCAGTACCAGCGCCAGCAGGAAATCCTCGCCCTTCACCGGCGTGCGCTCGGCCAGCGCCATGATGGATGCGGCAATCGGGCCGGCCGGATGCAGCACCATTTCCGCATGCGTGTCATCGAAGGCATGCGCGCCGGAGCTGATGCAGTTGAGCAGCGCAGCGGTCAGCACATCGACCTTGCGCTGCATGCCGATGACGGTCGCCTCGGGCTTGCCGGAAAACTCGCACAGGGCTTCGGCAGCGGTGCGCGCAATGATGTCCTGCGCCCCGCCCAGGGCGCAGCCCACCCAGTTGACAAAGGAGCGGGTCGCCTCGTGCTGCACCGCCTGCGGGATGTCCGCGGGGCGCGCGGCAACGACGTATTCGGCCAGTTGCCAGGCCAGGGACGAACGGGAATGGGCAGCGACAGACATCGGGTGAAACCTCCTTCAGGCAATGCGGGAATGAGTCCGTGCTTGGCGGGCCTGTCGAGCCATGCACGGATGCTGGTGCCCGGTCCGGGTCTCTCGCCCTGGTGCACCAGGAGAGTAGTATATGAAAACCAAGGCCGTGCCGAGCAGGCCCCCTGTCAGGAAAATGTTTTTTCCTGAGAAGGGCCATGTTGAAGGGACCACGCGCCCTTGGCCGGCATGACCAGACGCTTGCTGGCGCACCGTGCAGCACAATGACCGCGCGGACGACCGGCACGACCCATACAGTCCGCCACCCATGCGGCCAAGGAGGAGCACCATGTTGCAGTCCTGCAGCAATACATTGTCCATTCGCGCTGGCGCCCTCGCCGCGCTCCTCTGCGCCGCCACGCTGGCGAGCCCGGTGGCGCATGCCCAGGAATATCCCGCAAAACCGGTACGCCTCATCGTGCCTTACGCGGCCGGCGCGGGGGCCGACCTGCTTGCGCGCATGGCCGGGCAGAAACTCGGGCAGAACCTGAAACAGACCATCCTGGTGGAAGCCCGCCCCGGCGGTGACACCATGATCGGCGCACGCGCGGCGCTGCAGGCCGCCCCTGATGGCTATACGCTGCTGCTGGCCACCACCACCACCGCCATCGCGCCCCTGGTGAACAAGGACCCGGGCTACAGCTTCAGCCAGTTCGA
>CAIPGJ010000422.1 GCA_903864555.1 uncultured Pseudomonadota bacterium
AGTTCCGAAGGCTTCTTGTGTTCTGCGCCGGTCAGGCCAACCAGGTCGATGAAGCGCTGGCAATGCGCCTGCACCTGAGTCTTGTTCCAGTCCGGCCAGCGTGATTTCACGGCGAAGGCGATGTTCTTCATCACCGTCAGCCAGGGCATCAGGGCATGTCCCTGAAACACCACGCCACGGTCCAGTGACGGGCCGGCGATCTCGCGGCCATCCATGATCACAACGCCGCCCGAGGGTTCGTCCAGCCCGGCCAGCACGTTCAGGATGGTGGTCTTGCCACAGCCGGAGTGGCCGATGATGCAGACAAACTCGCCGCGCTCGATGGAGAAGTGGATGTTCTCGAAGACGGTCGTGCTGCCTCCACCGGGGGCGGGGAAGGTCCTTTTCAGGCCTTGGACTTCCAGAAATGACATCGCTTATTCCGTCCGGGACTGGCTAATCAACGTAAGTGACCAGGCGTTGCAGCCGGCCGATGAGGAGGTCGAGGATCATGCCCATCACGCCGATCACCAGGATGGCGAACAGCACATTGGTCAGGTTGAGGTTGTTCCATTCGTTCCACACGAAGTAGCCGATGCCGGTGCCACCGACCAGCATTTCGGCCGCCACGATCACCAGCCAGGCGATGCCCATGGAGATGCGCATCCCGGTGAGGATGGTCGGCGCCGCAGCGGGCAGGATGACCTGGAAGGCCTTGCGCAGGGGGCGCACTTCCAGCGTGCGGGCGACATTCAGCCAGTCACGCCGTACAGCGGCCACGCCATAGGCGGTGTTGATCAGCATCGGCCAGACCGAGCAGATGAAGATCACGAAAATGCCCGATATCGAGGAATCCTTGATGGTGTACAGGGCGATCGGCATCCAGGCCAGCGGTGATATCGGCTTGAGCACCTGGATGAAGGGATCGAGGGCGCGATAGATCAGTGGTGACATGCCGATCAGGAAGCCCAGCGGCACGGCCAGCAGGATGGCCAGCAGATAGCCGAGTCCCACCCGCCCCAGCGAATGAGCCAGTTGAATGCCTATGCCCTTGTCGTTGGGGCCCCGGTCATAGAAGGGATCGGACATATTGCGGACGATGGCTTCGCCCAGTTGCGCCGGCGTGGGAAAGCCTTCGGACTTGCGCGCACCCTTGCCCATCAGCTGCGCGTATTCGTCATTGGCCCCCTGCACCTGCGCCTTGGGCAATGTGGCGATGTGCCAGATGCCCACCAGCACCAGCAGCATCAGCAGCGACAGCAATGTCGCATGCCAGATGCTGGCGCCGGCCTGATTGCCTGAGGCCATGCTTAGGTCGCCTTGCGGATCTTGAAGCTGGCGAGATACTTCTCGGGCTGTGTCGGATCGAATTCCTTGCCCATGACCTTGAACTTGGCATAGCTTGACGCGGGGGCCTTCTGTCCCAGTTCCGCCATGCGCTTGCGTGCGTCAGTGGCCAGGAACACGCGCTCGGCGATCTGGCGGTAGTTCACGTCACCCTTCACATAACCCCAGCGCTTCATCTGGGTAAGCATCCAGACGGCCATGGATTGCCAGGGGAAGGGATCGAAGTCGGCGCGGTCCGGCACAGTTTTCACATTGCCCAGCCCATCGGCGAACTTGCCGGTCAGGACCTGCTCCAGCACCGTCACCGGCTGGTTCAGGTAGTTGGCCGGGGCGATGAGGTTGGCGATCAGCGGGCGGTGGCGTGCTTCGCGCGCCATCGCGGCAGCCGTGAGCACGGCCCGGTACAGGGCCGCAAAGGTATTCGGGTTCTGCTTGATGAAGGCCGACGGCAGGCCGAAGGCGCAGCAGGGATGGCCGTCCCAGATCTCCTTGGACAGCAGGTGGATGAACCCTACTTCGTCATACACCGCACGCTGATTGAACGGATCTGGTCCGAGGAAGCCGTCGATATTGCCGGCGCGCAGATTGGCCACCATCTCCGGTGGCGGAGTGACCCGGATCTGGATGTCCGTGTCCGGATCGAGCCCGTGCTCGGCGACGTAATACCGCAGCAGGAAATTGTGCATCGAATATTCAAAGGGCACGGCAAACTTGAAGCCTTTCCACTGCTTCGGATCGCGCTTGTCTTTGTGCTTGACGTGCAGCGTGATCGCCTGGCCGTTCACGTTCTGGATGGTGGCCACATCCATGGGCATGGCATTGGACCCCAGGCCCATCGATATGGCCAGCGGCATGGGCGACAGGAAATGGGTTGCGTCATATTCCTTGTTGATGATTTTGTCGCGGATCAGCGCCCAGCCGGCTGTCTTCTGGAGCTGAACATTCAGGCCTTCCTTCTTGTAGAAGCCCAGCGGGTCGGCCATGATCAGCGGCGTGGCGCAGGTGATGGCGATGAAGCCGATCTGCAGGTCCTTCTTTTCAAGTGCACCCCTCTCCTGTGCCATGGCCTCCAGCGCGCCGATCGGGATGAAGCTGGAGACGGCAGCCATGGCGGTCGAGGCGCCCACGGCGCGGATGAAGCGCCGGCGCGTTTCGTCCTGGGGGAAGAGGGCGCGCATCACCGCCGATTCGATCACCCGGGCGTTGAGTTTGTCGATGTCATTGTCCGGGATGTCGGTGCTGCTTGCGGCTTCATGCTCTGCCTGCGTGCCATGCTGGCCGCAGTTGCAGCCCAGGTGCGTGTTGCCGTCAAAAGGATTTCTGAATGCGGACATCGTCAATCTCCTGGATCGGTGTTGAAGGGATGCTATAGGTGTTCCGGATGAAGCTCGTATCGCGGCATGCCGCAAATTCCTGTAGTGCTGGCACTACACATGGGTGTTCGGAGCGGGGATGCCATCCTGCTGCATGGCGTACAGGGCGATCTCGACGTCATTGCGAGCGCCAGTCTTGTCGCAGATGCGCGCCCGGTAGGTGCTGACGGTGTTCGGGCTGATGCAAAGGCGCTCGGCGATCTGTGCCACGCTCAGTCCCGAGGCGATCAGGCGAAACACCTGGTATTCGCGATGGGAGAGCATTTCCATCGGTCTGCCCTCGGCCCCCCGATGCAGGCTGGCGGCCAGCGCTTCGGCCTGAGCCGGGGTGAAGAAAATGCCGCCGGAAGCCGCCTTGCGCACGGCGGCCAGCAATTGCTCGCTGTCGGCGCTCTTGTTCAGGTAGCCCGAGGCGCCCATCTTCAGACAGCGCACTGCGTACTGCTTGTCGGGGTAGGTGGATAGCATCACCACCGGCAGCTTCGCGAACTCGGATTTGAACTGCTTCAGCACATCGAGCCCGTCGCGCAACGGCATGGCAATGTCCAGCAACACGACGTCGAATACCTGTTCCCGGGCCAGTCGCACGGCTTCCGCGCCATTGGCGGCCTCGCCGGTCACGACAATGTCCGGCGCATCCGAGAGCAGCTGCTTGAGACCCTGCCGGACAATGAGGTGGTCATCGCAGATCAGCAGGCGGATCATGCCCTGGCTCCGGCAAGTGCGTTTCCCAGGGGCATGAGCAGGTGCACCCGGGTACCACTTTCTGGGATGCTGCAAATGCCGATGCTGCCGCCGAAATGGCCGGCCCGCTCGCGCATGCCCATCACGCCATAGGCTTTCGGGCTGTCGAAGGCCAGGGCGGGAGCCCC
>CAIPGJ010000423.1 GCA_903864555.1 uncultured Pseudomonadota bacterium
CGAAGGCGCCGGACACGGCCAGCGACAGCGCCGGGATCTCGAAGAAGATCGCCGCCAGGCCTGCCAGGAAGGCCACCAGCACGCCCACCATCAGGAAGCCGCCCATGAAGCTGAAGTCCTTGCGGGTGGTGAGGGCATAGGTGGACAGACCCAGGAAGATGGCCGCCGTGCCGCCCATGGCCGTCATGACCGTCTGCCCGCCGTTGGGCATGGCGAGGTAATGGCTGATGATGGGGCCGAGGGTGTAGCCCATGAAGCCGGTGAGGGCGAAAATGGACACCAGCGCCCAGCCGCTGTTGCGCAGTTTCATGGTCGCGAACAACAGCCCGAAGTAACCCACCAGGGTGATGATCAGTCCCGGATGGGGCAGGTTGAGCGCCATGGCCGTGCCGGCGGTGACGGCGGCAAAGGCCAGCGTCATGGACAGCAGGATGTAGGTGTTGCGGATGACCTTGTTGGTATCCAGTACCGAAGCAACGTTGCCGGTAGCATCCATCTCGGCGTAGGTCCTGGCCGGGGTGTTGTTGAGAAGGCTCATTGACGTCTCCAGTTCAATTTCGCATCAAAGATATCAGGCTGATGCCTGCAGTGCGCCGGTAGTGTAGGGGGCTCGCCCTCCCGCATGCAAGTACCTTCGGGGTGACGTCCCGGCACTGCCACGGTGCTGGCTCATGGCCGGCCTCCATTTGGACCCGGGTTCCCCGAATGGGTTCCCGGCGCCGCACGCAATGTTTTGGCGGGTCCGCGCCTGGATGCCTGTACCAGGCCCGGGGCCGGAAAGATTCGGGCACACCGCCGCGTTCGGCTTTAGGAACGCGCACTGGTGGCATCACACTTCGTCTAGACTAGCTCTCCCGACAGGCACAGAGCCCGACTCGATCGAGCCACCCATTCCTGGCGGGACCACAAGGAGGAGTGCGCACTATCATGGTTCGCCGAACCGCTGTCATCCGTCTGTCTTCGGCCACGCCCGCCCGGTTGCTGTGGTGCGCCTGCATCCTGACGGTAGGCCAGCAGAGGCGCCCGTCTGCATGAGTGTCCCGGCGCTGCAAATCGAGAATCTCGGCCTGCAACTGGTCAATGACCAGGGCAGCGTGCCGCTGCTTTCGGGCGTATCACTGGAGATTGCCCAGGGCGAGATCTTCGGGCTGGTGGGCGAAAGCGGCAGTGGCAAGACGCTGACGGCGCTGGCGGCGATGCGGTTGTTGCCGAGCAACATCCAGGCGAGCGGTCGCATCCTGTTCGAGGGCACGGACCTGCTGGCCCTGTCGGAGCCGGCCATGCGTCGCCTGCGTGGCAATCGCATCGGCATGGTGTTCCAGGAACCGGTGGCCGCCCTCAATCCGACCTTCAGCATCGGCACCCAGATGATGGCGGCGGTGCGCGCGCATCAATCGCTGTCGCGTGGCGCCGCGCGCACCCGTGCCATCGAGCTGCTCGACATGGTGGGCATACCCGAGCCGGCTTCGCGCCTGGGCTTCTTTCCGCATCAGTTCTCCGGGGGCATGTGACAGCGCGTCATGATCCCCATGGCGCTGGCCGGCGGTGCCCGCCTGTTGCTGGCGGACGAGCCCACCACCTCGCTGGATGTCACCACCCAGGACGAAATCGTGCGCCTGCTGGAAAAGCTGAGCCGCGAGCATGGCATCTCGGTGCTGTTCATCAGCCACGATCTCGGGCTGGTGGCGCGCCTGTGCCAGCGTATCGCCGTGGCCTATGCCGGCGAACTGGTGGAACTGGGGCAGGCCCAGGCGCTGCTGCGCTCGCCCCACCATCCCTAC
>CAIPGJ010000424.1 GCA_903864555.1 uncultured Pseudomonadota bacterium
CGACCTGCTCGCTGGTCTTTTGCGCCAGCAGACGCGCCAGGATGTCATTGGGTCCGCCGGGCGGAAATGGCACCACCATGCGAATGGCGCGCGTCGGGTAGCTCTGCGCCAGGGCGGCCGTGGCCTGCAAGGCTGCTACTGCCGCCGCGCAAAAAAGCCATGCGATCTTCTTCATCGGGTCTTTCTCCGGGTTGTGATTGTCTTGTTGGCTGCGTACGAAGTCTTCAGGCACATGGTGGCTCGCTGCCGCAGGCGCGATTGTGCAATAAAACCAGGCTTGAGACAGCGGAACTGCCCGCCTTCATCGCACCGAGCGGGTCATTGCCAGGCCGGCGCCGGCGGGATATCCGCGCTGCGACCTCATCCTCGCAAATCAGTGAAGCACCGCAGATCAGCGGTTCCGCAATCGACCGGCGCTTTTCTAGTTAAGCGTGGGAATGAGCTTGCGGATCTGGTCCGGCGTCAGTTCGCCGGCCAGCGGCGTGCCCGGGCGCAGATGCCGGCCCATGGTCAGCGGGCCGACCAGCACCGGCTCCAGGCGTGCTTCACGCACCAGCGCGGAAGCCACTGCAATGGCGTGGGCGTCATCACCCGCGATGGGCATGCCCACCGTGGACGATTGGCCCTGCGTGATGGCCTGCAGCCGGCCAAAACCAATGGCATTGAAGGCGCGCACGATGCGTGCCCCGGGAAACATGTCTGCGGAAGCCAGGCCGGCACCGCGCGCCAGGGCCTGCGTGGCCACCTCGCCATCGCGCCCCGGGATGGGATTGCTGGTATCGATGATGACTTTCCCGCGAATCTCTCCGGCGAGGTCCTTGCCCAGTTGTGGCAGCGCGCTGTATGGCACGGACACCAGCAGCACTTCGCCAAAGGCTGCGGCTTCGCGCGGCGTGCCGGCATGCGCGCCCTTGCCGAGTTTGGCGGCCAGCGCCTTGTCCTGTTCCAGGTCCAGCGAAGAGAACATCACCTCATGGCCCGACCTCAGCCAGGCAGTGCCCAGTGTGCTGCCGATGCGGCCCGAACCGATGATGCCGATCTTCGGCCGGCTGGATGCCGCCGATGTGGCAGCAGTGGCAGTGGCGGCATCAGCGGCATGGGCGACACGACCGGCGGCCGGCCACGCCGTGATACCGGCCACGAGCATCGCGACGCCAAGAAAGCGTCGCCGGGAAAGCGCAGTGGGGTTCAGACAAGCAAGGGCAGCCAGGGGCATGGCAGGCTTCATCCGGTTCATGGCGGCTTCCTGTAGGTGAGGCGAAAGATTCAAGGCAACAAGCGATCCGGGCATCAGCCTACCGCATCCGGGCGGCAAGCTGCCCGAGTAGCCCCTGCAATCGGCATAGGCAGCATGACTTATGCGTTACTGGCTCCCTGTCTCCAGGGCCGGGGCCGATGTTGATCGCCAATGACGAAGCCACAACTCAGGCCAGCACATGCTGGCTGGAAGCCTCGAGCACCAGCTTGCCGGAGGCTGCCCGTATGGACGTGCGCACCACCGCAAGGCTGCGGCCCTGCTGGATCACGGTCGACTCGACATCCAGCACTGGGCCAAGCCCGGGGCTGATGAAGTAGGCGGAAATGTTGGACAGGCGCATGTCGACCGGGGTGGCGGCATGCGCCACGCGCATGGCCATGCCCAGCAGCAAGCCTCCCTGCACGTGACCGCCACGGTTGGCCAGATGCCGTGCCACGGGAATGCGATGCGAGGCACCGCCCTGCCTGGCCTGCGGTATACCGCACCAGAAATGCTCGATGAAGGGTTGCTCCGCGGTGGCCGCGCTGTCGGCGGCGACACCAGCGGCCAGGCCTTCGGCTTCCGCCGCATCCAGCGCCAGACCCTGCAGGGACTCGAAGCTGAAATCCTCCGGCAACCAGGGCCAGGGCAGCCGCGGCTGGTCCGGTGGCAGATCCAGCAGCACACAGGTGCCGGTGGCGTGCCCCACCAGATTGCCGCCGGCCCGGATGTCGGCGCGAACCAGCGACTGCCGGACCCGGCTCTGCTCGGAAAATCCGACAAAGCGGGCTTCGACGGCGACGTCGCCCTGCGTGGCGGCGCCGGTCAACTGCAGCTCGATGTGGGCCGTGGCCGGACGGATGCGCGGGCCGGTCTGCATGTCCGAGGCCGTGCCCAGTGGGGCATCCAGCAATGCGGCCAGCGCACAGATGTTCAACTCTCCCCGGCCGTCCCGCAACACCGGATCATCCCTGAGCGCCACCACCACGCTGTCTTTCCCGGTGGGCCGCCCCGCAATTTCCATGAAGGCCCCGGGGAAAGCCAGCTTGGCCGCACGACAGGTGAGCAGGGCGCGTTCGATGCGCCTGCCCAGGGGAGAAAGTTCCGTTACGCGATTGTCCATGGGATGTTCCGCGGTAAAATTAAAATGAAACCTGTTCCATTGTACGGACCAGGTTTTCGACCCTGGGGGTTTCGGCCCTGTTTTTCGGGCCACCTGGTGGTACCGACCGCAACCCCGAGTCATGTCATCCGGTCCGGGGGTGTGCGCCGCAAAGTTTGCCACAAGCCCTACACGTCGCATCCCACGTCCTTTTTCGCGAGCATCCAGTCCCATGCGCTCTGTGCAACGAATCCTGGCCGTCTTCGAGAGTTTCACCGCGGACCGCAGCAGCCTGACCCTGCAGGAGATTGCCGACCGGATCGCCCTGCCGAAATCCACCTCGTTCCGCATCGTGCAGAGCCTGGAGCAGGAAAAGTACCTGGTGCGCCTGGAGAACCAGAAGTACTGCCTGTCGTTCCGCTTCATGCGCCTCGCCGGGCTGGTGGGCAGCACGCTCGACATCCGCGCCATTGCGCGGCCGATCATGTCGGAGCTGGCCGAGAAAACCG
>CAIPGJ010000425.1 GCA_903864555.1 uncultured Pseudomonadota bacterium
ATACCCTAACCATATTGAAAATCAATTACTTGCGCTAATGGCTTCCATTAGAAATCGGGGCCAATGGGAAATCTCGGATGAATGGTTTCCTCGTCTGATGTATCGCCACTGCTCGACAGTAGGGAGGACCCATACCGCGTGTCATTCACCCATCAAGCCGACTCGTCCCCTTCGCGCGATGCAAAGCTGCAACTGCGAAACCTCGGAGGGCCGGAAGGGCACATCAGCTCGTCATAGGTGCTCTTTGTTGTGTGGCTGGTCAAGGGCGTGCAAAGCAAGGGATAACTGGGCTGATGCGACGCTATATGGAGCTTCGGGCGCTTACGTTGCATAAGAACTCAATAATTGATGTCGCGCACTGTGGCTCGTGGATTCGCATCACATGTGGTGTGCTGGGTCAGAGCAAATTGATGCTCATTGGCAAACTCTAGTCAATCAAACGGCTTTCAGTCAGCACTAGTTCGGCGAGCACCAACCCCCATGCGGTACTGTATTCCGGGGATGGGCCATGTATATCGAGGGCCTGGAGCTGTTCGGCGGCCATTGGCAATGGCAATGCTCCCAAGATTCGGCAGTGCGTGCCGTACGCCTCAGCCCTCGTAACACCCCTGCGTCACGCCCGTCCGTCCGCCATCCACCACGATGTTGGCGCCATTTACATAGGCCGACAGGTCCGAGGCGAGAAAGAGCGCCACCCGGGCGACGTCTTCCGGGGTGCCCATGCGCTGCGAGGGCGTCACGGACATGCGGGCCTGATCGACCGGCCTGGCTTCGCCCGGCGCGCGGATGCCGCCGGTGGCGATGGTGTTCACGCGGATGCCGTAGCGGGACAGGTCGTGCGCCATCACATGCGTGAGGGGCACGATGCCGCCCTTGGCCGCGGAGTAGGCGGCAATCGAAGGGTTGCCCAGCATGCTGTCGATCGATCCCTGATGGATGATGGACCCGCCACCGGCCTGCTTCATCAGCGGCAGGAAGTACTTCGAACACAGGAAGGTCGAGGTGAGGTTGCGGCCGATCATTTCCGACCAGGTGTCCTCGGTGGTGTCCTCGAAGGATTGCTTGTCCGCGCGCCCGGCGCAGTTGAACAGGATGTGCACGGCCGGCACGATGCGGCCGCAGGTGAGCGCCGCCTGCTTCACCTGCGCCGCATCGGTGAGGTCGGCATGGATGTAGGGGATGTCCGTGCCATCGATGCTGATCTGGTTCTTTCCCTGCTGGCCGGGCTTGTCATCCACCCAGATCACGCGTGCGCCTTCGCGCAGGAACAGGCTGGCGGTGGCCCGGCCTACGGTGTAGGCATCGCCGGCGATCACGGCCGTCCTGCCGATCAGGTTCCTGCCCCAGCTTTCAGTTTGCATGATGTGCCCCTGTGCGTTGCGATGGTGTCGGGGCGCCAGTCTATCCCAGCACCTGCAGTGGCTGGCTTGCCGGGTTAACCGCCAATGGTTTCGGCGTGTCAGTCACGCACAGTTCGGGACATGGGAATCCATTGCTCCGTACCACAGCACCACGGGCCACGGTGCCGATATGCGAATTCGCGTTTCATTGGGGGACCTTGCCCGCAGGCATGAAACAATAGTCCCCATGTCCCAGGGCCACGACCAGCCGCCTCCCGCCAGCCGGCAGTACGCCGACGCGTCTTCCGTCACCGCGGCGCAGTTCTGGTTCCTCTTCTCTGCGGTGATGCTGCCCATGTTCATGGCGGCGGCCGACCAGACGCTGATTGCCACGGCCACGCCGGTGATTGCGGCGGAGTTCGGGCAATTGCACGACACCGCCTGGCTGGCCACGGCCTATCTGCTCACGCATGCGGTCACCATCCCCATCTATGGCCGCCTGGGCGACCGCTATGGCCGGCGCGAGATCCTGTTCGTCAGCATGAGCATCTTTGTGCTGGGTGGTGCGGTGTGCCTGTTTGCGCCCTCCATGGGCTGGTTGATCGCCGGACGCGCCCTGCAGGGACTGGGCGGGGGCGGGCTGATGACGCTGTCGCAGTCCATGATTGCCGAACTGGTGCCGGCGGCGCAGCGGGTGCGCTTCCAGGGCTACTTCGCCATCGTCTTCACCAGCGCCAACATCATCGGGCCGGTGATCGGCGGCATCACCGTGGAGCACGTCAGCTGGCGCTGGCTGTTTGCCATGCAGATCCCGCTGGCGCTGTTTGCCGCCTGGCGTCTGTCGCACCTGCCGCGCGGCCAGGCCAACCCGAAGGCGCCCGGCGTCTCCGACCGCATCGGGCTTGCACTCTTTGTCGTGGCGACCGCCATGCTGCTGTTCGCCCTGTCATCGGCCGGGCATCGCTTCCACTGGCTGTCGTGGTGGTCGCTGGCGCTGTTCGGCGGCGCTGCCGTGTTGTGGGCGGTGCTGATCTGGCACGAGCGACGCGTGACCGGCGCCTTCTTTCCGCTGGACCTGCTGCAGATACGCACCATCCGTCTTGGCGCGCTGACCATCGTCGGCAATGCCGCCTGCCGCATCGCCATCATCTTCTATCTGCCGCTCTACCTGCAGTTCGGCCTGCGCATGGAGGCGGGCGCCTCCGGCCTGCTGCTGCTGCCCATCATGTTTGGCATCCTCGCGGGTCAGCAGGCCGGTACGCAACTGGGCGCACGCTGGCAATTGCTGCACATCATGCCCTGCATCGGTATGGCGATCGCTGCGCTCGGGCTGCTTGGACTGGCACTGGCTCCCGACGGGCAATGGATGATCGCCCTGTTCAGCCTGATCCTGGGCGTCGGCCTGGGCCCCGCCATGCCCTGCGTGCAGGTGGTGATCCAGGAAGAGTCCGGCCGCGACCGACTGGGCGCCGTCACTGCGCTCGCCATGCTCTCGCGCAGCATGGGCTCGGGGCTGGGCGTGGCCGCCACGGGGGCGGTGCTCTACAGCCTGCTGCCCGATGTCAGTATCCAGGAACTGATATCGGGCAGTGGCGGCTTCGATCGCGAAGATGTCCTTCAGGCCTTCCACGCGCAGTTCCTCTTCCTCGCCGCCATCGCTGGTTTGGCCACACTGGTGTCCAGCCGGATTCCACGGATACGGATCTAGCGGGCGGCACGGCCGCTGGTGTAAACCCCCTTGTCAAAGGGGGCCGACCCGGCCGTCAGGCCGAGCGGGGGGATTTGGCTGCCTTCGCAAGCTTGCAGGGGAAAAATCCCCCGGCTCGTTCGCTGCGCTCACGAGTC
>CAIPGJ010000426.1 GCA_903864555.1 uncultured Pseudomonadota bacterium
ATTGTACGACCGCAGCGCGCAGGTCTGCCGCCCTGTGACGCCGCCGCCGGAGTGGACGACAATGGGTCTGATGAGTGATGTGCAACGAAGTACATGGAGGCTGCAATGCAGATCGGCGTGCCGAAGGAGATCAAGAACAACGAGTTTCGCGTCGGGCTGACGCCGGCGTCCGTGCGCGAACTGGCTGGGCACGGGCACCCGGTGCTGGTGCAGTCCGGTGCTGGCCTGGGCATCGGCGTCACCGATGCCGACTACGAAGCCGCCGGCGCCCAGATCGCCGCCGATGCACAGGCGGTGTTTGCTGCGGCCGAACTCATCGTCAAAGTGAAGGAGCCGCAACCGGCCGAGTGCGCGCTGCTGTGCCCCGGCCAGGTGCTGTTCACTTACCTGCATCTGGCGCCCGATCCGGCGCAGGCGCAGGCCCTCATGGCCAGCGGCGCGGTGTGCATTGCCTATGAAACGGTGACTTCGGCGCAGGGTGGGCTGCCCTTGCTGGCCCCCATGTCGGAAGTCGCCGGACGCATGGCGGTGCAGGCCGGCGCGCATTGCCTGGAGCGTGAATGCGGCGGCATGGGCATCCTGCTGGGCGGCGTGCCGGGGGTGGCGCCGGCCCGGGTGGTGATCCTGGGCGGCGGCGTGGTGGGATCGAATGCCGCCATCATTGCCACTGGCATGGGCGCGGACACGGTCGTCATCGACCGCTCGGTGGCATCGCTGAGGCGCCTGGACCGCCAGTTCGGCTCGCGCCTGAAGACCATCCACGCCACCGCCGATGCCATCGAGCGCTGGGTGCTGTCGGCCGACCTGGTGATCGGCGCGGTGCTGGTTCCCGGCGCTGCCGCGCCCCGCCTGGTCACGCGCGAGCATGTGAAGGCCATGAAGCGCGGCGCAGTGGTGGTCGATGTCGCCATCGACCAGGGCGGCTGCTTCGAGACCTCCCGGCCCACCACGCATGCCGATCCCACCTATGTGGTGGACGAGGTGGTTCACTACTGCGTCACCAATATGCCCGGCGCCGTGCCGCGCACCTCCACCTTCGCGCTCAACAATGCCACGCTGCCTTTTGTCATGGCGATTGCCAGCCAGGGCTGGCAGCGGGCGATGCAGGCGGACCCGCACCTGCTGAGCGGGCTGAACGTGTGCGCCGGTCGCATCACCAGCGGCAGTGTTGCTGCAGCGCTGGGGCTGGACTGGCAGGATCCGCGTTCGCTGCTGCAGGCGGGTTGAAGCGGCGCCATACCCACTGGCAGTGCCGGCGGCGTTAACCCCCTGGTCAAAGGTTCTTCACCGATCTCCGGGGACGAGCGCGCAGCAGGGCTGCGGGTGTTAACCCCCTTGTCAAAGGGGGCCGACTCGTGAGCGCAGCGAACGAGCGGGGGGATTTTCTCCCGTTGGGGTTGCAGTACACGAGTCACTGCCAGATGCTGCTTCCCGCGCCTCTCCCATCTGCAAGGGAACAAACATGCGCAGGGCTCATGCAATGTCGGAAAAAGGCAATGACAATGAAACCAGTCTGGTTGGCCAAAATCCCCCCGCTCGGCTTCGCCGAGTCGGCCCCCTTTGACAAGGGGGTAAACCACCGGCCGGCCAGGCTTGCTGCCAGTGTGTTCCCCGGAAAGCGGCGAAGAACCTGTGAAAAGGGGGCAAACCCGCGGCCTCATGCGAGCCACGGCGCCATCCTGATATCCTCACGCCCTGACTCGCCGCAACTGCAACAAGGCGAAGCGAGCAGTGAAAGCAAACCATCCGCCGTGACAGACCCGGCGCGATAAAACAACAAGGAGGAAGGCATGGGTGAGAATCCCTCGTTGCTGGCAGGCCTGCGCGTGCTCGATCAGGGCAGCCATGTGAGCTCGGCGCTGGCCAGCATGGTGCTGGCGGATTTTGGCGCGGACGTTACATCGCTGCTCGCGCCGGCGGTGCAGTCGCATCCTGCGGCCCCCATGCTGATGCGCGGCAAGCGCGTGCTAGAAGCGGCGGCCTGCAGCGACTATGAACAGGCGCTGGCCGAAGCCGACATCCTCATCACCACCCTGGGTCCGGATGATGCCCAACCGGCCTCGCACCCGACGCGCATCCACCTCAACATCTCCGGCTGGGGCCTGCAGGGACCGTATGCGCGCTACCCCATGGTGGAGGCGCTGGTGTCCGCCAAGAGCGGGCGCATGATGGCCTTCGAGAACATGATTCCGCGTGAAGGCCCGGCCTACGCCGCCTTGCAGGTGGCGAGTTTTTCCGCTGCCGTCATCGGCGTGCAGGGCGTGATCGCCGCGCTGATGCAACGCGATGCAACCGGGCGTGGCCAGCGCGTCGACACCAGTCTGCTGCATGCGCTGATGAACTACGACACCATCGGTATTCAGCGCGCGCAACTGGAGTCTCGTTATCCGCAGTACCTGCCGCCCGAGCCGCTGTCGGCCAAGATGCAGCGCGTCAACTACCAGCCGGTGCAGGGGAAAGACGGCAACTGGATACAGCAGGGCAACCTGCTTGACCGGCTGTTCCAGTCTTTCCTGAAGATCACCGGGCTCAAGGACCTGGTGCCCGAAGCCGACCGCAAGACCGACAACCAGCACTGGCCCAAGGACACCGCCGAGATGATGCGCTCGGCCATCATGCGCCGCGTGCGTGAGCGCGATGCCGCCGACTGGCTGGCCGAGTTCAAGGCCGATGGCAATGTCGCGGCTGCGCCCTACCAGACCACCCAGCAGGCTTTGGATGATCCGGACCTGGTGGTGTCGAAGGCCGTCACTGACTTTGACCATCCGACGCTGGGCAAGGTGCGCTGGCTGGGGCCGATTGCGCACATGGAGGCGACGCCGGCGCGCATCGCCGCCGGCCCGTCGGCTGCCGTGAAGTCCGTGCCCGCCACGCCGAAGCAGGCCACCGCAAGCACTGACCGCACATCGCTGGCGGCTCCCTTGGCCGGCATCACAGTGCTGGAGTTCGCCAGCATCATCGCCACGCCGCTGGCCATGTCCGGCCTGTCCGACCTGGGCGCGCGCGTGATCAAGATCGAGCCCATCGGCGG
>CAIPGJ010000427.1 GCA_903864555.1 uncultured Pseudomonadota bacterium
CTTGAAGCTGTCCGAATGCATCACCTCGCCCTTGAAATCCTTCAGTCCGGGCAGGTCCGGGATGCGCGCAATGCCGCTCACGCCATTGGCCAGCACCAGGTGGCGCGGATGCAGGGTGCGCGTGCTGCCGTCGGCCTTCTTCAGGGTCACGGTCCACTGGTGCGCGGCATCGTCGTAGCTGCCGCCGGTGAATTCGGTGCCGCACCAGACATTGATCTCCATGGCCCAGGCGTAGGCCTCGAACCAGTGTCCCAGCATGTCCTTGGGGATGTACTTCGGCCAGGTCGGCGGAAAGGGCATGTAGGGCAGGTGGTTCACGTGGATCTGGTTGTGCAGCGACAGCGAGTGGTAGCGCTTGCGCCAGTTGTCGCCGACGCGTTCATGCTTGTCGATGATCAGCGCATCCACGCCCAGTTGCCGCAGCCGTGCCGCCAGCGACAGGCCGGCCTGCCCGGCGCCAACGATGAGCACCGCGGGCTCGCGGTCGCTGCAGGCCTGGTTCTTGTCGCGCTGGTCCTGCCAGTTGTCACCGCCAAAATTGCGCGAGTAGGGTTCGGTGCCGGGCCGGCGCTTGCCGGTGCGTTCCTCGTAGCCAGTCAGTTCATCCAGTGCCGTGTGGAACACCCAGGCCTGATCGGGCTGGTCGGCCAGCAGGCGCACGATGCCGCTGCCCTTGCCGAGCATGGTGTCGAACTCGATGATGGCCTCGATGGCCTGCGTGCCCAGTCGCACCACCCGACGGGGCGGCAGGCGGGTTTCCGAGATGCGGAAATGGCGCCCCAGCGCCTGGGGCTGGTGCCGCGCCAGGGCTTCGGCAATCTGCTCAGCGCCATGATGTGGCGCGATGGTCCAGGTGTAGGCGAGCAGGTCGCGCCAGTGGCTGTCCGACGCAAACAACGGGCGCAGGTCGGCGGCCTTTGGGGAGTCAAGGGCGTGGTTGAGTCGGTCCAGCCACTGCTGGATGGCTTCCCGTTCCGGGCTGACGGGCGCCAGCGGCAGTCTTTCGGGGTGATTCATGATGGCACTTCCTTGCTGGTTTCCTGATCGGCTGCTGTTACAACAGGTCCTGGAAGCCGTGCAGTTCGGCGCCCGTGCGCATCAGGTCCGGCGGCGGCGAGCCGTACAGGCCGCGGCGGCTCACGCATTGGCCGGTCAGCTTGTGCATGGCCACCATGGCCTCGGTGGCTTTCACCAGCAGGCTGTAGCCATCCATGACGATGGCGCCATCGACTTCGCGCACGCCCTTGTGCGCGAGCAGCGACATCGGCGGGCCGATCGGGATCAGCACTTCGGCGCCGCGCTCGATCAGCACCTTGCTCGCCTCGGTGAAGCCGTCGATGGTGGCCTGGGCGGCGCGCTCGTCGACGAACATGCCGTTCAACTCGGCGATGCGCTTGTAGTTCATGGTGCTGACACCGGCGGAGCGGCCCTGCAGGCCGTAGCCGGCCACGATCTCGCGGTACTTGGGCATGAACTTCTCGTTCGGCACCACGATGCCGAACTTCTCGCCCATGGTGCAGGCGGTATGGCAGCACACCTCCATCACGGTGAGCACGGGAATGTCGAGGATCTCGCGCAGGCCCACCAGGCCGGGGTCCAGCGAGTTGCCCAGCACGAAGGCGTCATAGCCGCCCTGCTTGCGCACCTTGAGCGCGTTCTTCAGCACCACCATCACGTCGTAGTACTCGAAGAAGCGGTAGTTGTCGCCATGGGCGCCGGGGTCGGTGCCATGCACCTCCACCGTGGTGCCGGGGGCGGCAATTCGGTTGCACAGCGTCTGCACCGAGGCAATGAACTCGGCGTGGCGGGTGTTGGGGGCAAGCAGCTGGTACCAGATGCGCATGGCGGTCCTTTCGCGGAGAAGGCGTTATTCAGTCGTTTCAGGGGTCAGTCGATCTTGATCTTCGCTGTCTTGATGACGTCAGCGTACTTGGCGTTGTCGGCACGCATCAGCACGCCGAACTGCTCGGGCGTCATGATCAGCGGGTCCATGCCCTGGCTGGCCAGCAGCTGCCGTGTTTCCGGCGTGTTGAGCATGTTGGTGATTTCCGTGGACATGCGGTTGACGATGTCGGCCGGCGTGCCGGCCTTGGCCACCACCCCGAACCAGACATTCACGTCGTAGCTGGGCAGCCCGGCTTCGGTGAAGGTGGGCATCTGCGGCAGCGCGTCCATGCGGGCTTTCGAGGACACGGCGATGGCCTTGAGCTTGCCAGCCCGGATGTGGTTGATGACGTTGAGCGGCACCACGAAGGCCAGTTGCACCTGGCCGCCCACCAGGTCGGCGGTGGCCGGCGCGCCGCCCTTGTAGGCGATGTGTTGCAGTTGCACCCCGGCCTGGATGTTGAACAGTTCACCCGCCAGATGTCCCATGCCGCCGCTGCCCGGACTGGAGAAATTGAGCTGGCCCGGCCTAGCCTTGGCGTAGGTGATGAACTCCTGCAGGCTGTTCGAGGGCACCGAAGGGTGCAGCGTCAGCATGTAGTCGCTCTTGCTCAGGGTGGCGATGGGCGCAAAGTCCTTCACCGAATCGTAGGGGGCGGGGGTGAGCATCGGGTAGGTGAGGTGGGAGGTGGTCACCAGCAGGATGCTGTAGCCGTCAGCCGGCAGGCGCACCAGGGCCTCGGTGCCGATCAGGGTATTGCCGCCGGGGCGGTTGTCCACCAGCACCTGCTGGCCCCAGCTTTTGGTCAGGCGTTCGCCTACCAGCCGGGCGAGGATGGTGGTGGTGCCCCCGGGCGCAAAGGGGCTGATGAAACGGATGGGCTTGCTGGGGTAGGTCTGCGCAGCGGCGGATGCGCACAGCGCCATCAGTGAAGCTGCCACCAGCCATCGTCCTGCGAATGCGGAAATCCTGAACATGCGGCCTCCTTTGGGCTGACAGGTGTGCATGACGCGTTACCGGAGCCGGCGACGCCTGCCATCCACCGCCTTTGTGACCGGCGAGCCGTCCGGCCGGGACCGTCGGCTTCGTCTCGTTCTTGCGTGCTGCAACAGCACTCACGGAGGCTAGCAGCGCCCCGGTATTTCCAGAAGCGATAAAATGGCATTGACCATGACTGGATGGAATAGTCATGAATTCTGGTGATTTGCCCATGGCCATGCTGTTGCCGGCTGGCGGGCAGGGCGAAGGGTCAGGTTGACTCGGAGGCGCAGTGAACATCCGACAGCTACAGTACGTGTGCGAAGTCATGAAGCAGGACTGCAATATATCGGCCGCGGCACAGGCCCTGCATACCTCGCAGTCGGGCATCAGCAAGCAGCTGAAGCTCCTGGAGGACGAACTCGGCGCGCGGCTGTTCCACCGCAAGGGCAGCCGCCTGTCAGGGCTGACCGTGACCGGCCAGCAGGTGCTCGACTCGGCCCGCCGCGTGGTGCAGGAATTCGCCACCATCAAGGGCATCGCCCAGCAGATCGAAAAGAACAGCAGCGGCTCGCTGATCGTCGCCACCACCCACACCCAGGCGCGCTATGTGCTGCCCGGCATCGTCAAGCGCTTCTCGGAACGCTTTCCCAAGGTTGGCGTGACCCTGCGCCATGCCGATTCCAACGGCATCGTCAAGCTGGTGGGCGACGGCGATGCCGATTTCGGCGTGGTCACCAATCCAAAGGCCGATGACCCGTCGCTGGTGGCGCTGCCCTGCCAGCGTTCCGAGCGCATCGCCATCGTGCCCAACGGCCATCCGCTGCTGCGCCGTCGCGAAGTCACCCTGGCGATGCTGTGCAGCCATCCGCTGGTGACTTACGACGCGGGATTCTCCGGGCGCGACGAGGTCCTCAAGACCTTCGAGCGGGCCGGCCTGCAGCCGCGCATCGTGCTGAGCGCCAGCGACGCCGACGTGATCAAATCCTGCGTCGAACTCGGATTGGGCATCGCCGTGCTGCAGGGCGTGGTCTACGACGCCGACCGCGACCGCGGCCTCAAGGCCATTTCAGTCGGCCGGCTGTTTCCGCAGACCCGCCTTAGCGTGGTCTTTCACCGCCGCCACTACTTCCGTAATTTCGATTACGAGTTCATCGAGATGCTGTCGGCGCGCTGGACCAAGCCCAAGGTGCAGCATGCGACGGAGTAGCGGCGCATAGCGCTGCGGCGCGGCGCGCCGCTTTCCTGCGCAGAGGCATGCACTGTCCGCA
>CAIPGJ010000428.1 GCA_903864555.1 uncultured Pseudomonadota bacterium
CCGGGCACGCGCTTGGTCGGCCCGCAGGGATTGGCGCCGAAGGCGTACACCGGCCAGCCTTTCTCGCGCAGCGCTTCCACGTCACGCACCGCGGCATCCATGATCATGCCGGCATAACCCATGGCCATGGCCTGGGTGACCATGATCTCGCCGATCAGGGCACAGGTCTGGTCACCCTTGCCGTCGACGATGATGACGTCCCCCGGCTGGCCGTTGGCCATGGCGGCGTGGATCATCAGGTTGTCACCGGGGCGCACTGCCACGGTGAGGGCCGGGCCGCAGATCTTCATGCCGGGTGACAGCGGCGCGATGCGCCCGTGCAGGGTGCCGCGCCGGCCATAGACGTCGGCGAGGATGGCGGCGGGCAGCTGCGCTGCTTCGCGCACCAGTTCGGGGCTGACGCGCGTGATGGTGCGAATGATGTCGGGCGGGGCGCTCATTCGGGGTCTCCGGAAGGACGGGGTCAGTCGGTCATGCTCACTCGGCATCCACGGGCAGCGCAGCGCGCCTGCCGAAGATCAGCCGCAGCAGCGGCAGCAGCAGCACGACGGCGGCGGCGACGAACAGGCCGACGGCGATCGGGCTTTCGACCAGGATGCCGAAGTCGCCCTGGGACATTTCCAGAGAGCGGCGCAGGTTCTTCTCCATCAGCGGGCCGAGGATGAGCGTCAGCACCGCCGGCGCGAGCGGGAAGTCGAGCTTGCGCATGCAGTAGCCCACCACGCCGAACAGCAGCATGGAGTGGATGTCGAAGGCGCTGTTTTCGGTGGCGTAGGCCCCCAGCAGCATGAAGCCCATGATGATGGCGAACAGGATGGAGTAGGGCACCTGGAGGATCTTCACCCAGATGCCCACCAGCGGCAGGTTGAGGATGAGCAGCATGACATTGCCCACGTACATGCTGGCGATCACGCCCCAGGCCACCTCGGGATGATCCTTGAACAGGAAGGGCCCGGGCACCAGGCCGTTCATCATGAAGGCGCCCATCAGGATGGCCACCGTCGCCGAACCGGGGATGCCCAGGGTGAACAGCGGGATGTAGGCGGCGTTGGCGTGGGCGTTGTTGGCCGACTCCGGGCCGGCCACCCCGGCGATCATGCCGGTGCCGAACTTCTCGGGTGTCTTGGACAGTTTCTTCTCGGCCACGTAGGCGGTGAAGGAGCAGGCCGACCCGGTCATGCCGGGCACCAGCCCCAGCAGGAAGCCGATGAAGCTGCCGCGGAAGATGGGGCCGATTGAATCCTTCAGGTCCTGCCTGGAAGGCCACAGCGTACTCATCTTCGCCGTGATGATGGGCTTCCATTTCTCTTCGGCATTCAGCAGCACTTCGCTGATGCCGAACAGACCCATGATCACCGGCACGAAGCCGATGCCTTCCATGAGTTCCATGGAGTCGAAGGTGAAGCGCGGCACGCCTTGCGCCGGGTCCATGCCGACGGTGCCCAGCAGCAGGCCGAGGATGGCGCTGATCAGGGCCTTCACCATGGAGGTGCCAGCCAGGCCGGACACCAGCGTCAGGCCGAGCACCATGAGGGCGAAGAATTCCACCGGGCCAAATTCCAGGGCGAAGCGCGTCAGCGGCGCAGCTGCCACCAGGCCCATCACCGCGATGGTGCCGCCGATGAAGGAGCCGATGGCGGCAATGGCCAGGGCCGCGCCGGCACGCCCCTGCTGCGCCATCTGGTAGCCGTCCAGGCAGGTGATGGCCGAGGAGGCCTCCCCCGGCACATTGATCAGCACGCTGGTGATGGTGCCGCCGTACTGTGAGCCGTAATAGATGGCCGCCAGCATGATGATGGCGCCGGTGGGCGGCAGGCTGAAGGTGAGGGGGATGAGCAGTGCCGTGCCGGCTGCAGGTCCCAGGCCCGGCAGCACGCCCACCAGCGTGCCCATGACGCAGCCGATGAAGGCGAACATGAGGTTCTGCGGCGTGAGGGCGACCGAGAAGCCCATCATCAGGTCATTGAAATACTCCACGTGATGCTCCTACAGGCCCATGCTGTTGAGAAAACCGATGGCCGAGGGCGGCAGCGGCACTTTCAGGTGGTGGCTGAACAGGTAATGCACGCCGAAGCTGCCGATCAGCGAAATGGACAGCGTGACATACCATTTCTGCCGGCCCAGTGCGGTGAGCAGAAAGAGCAGCAGCCCCAGCATCGACAGCGAAAATCCGATGCGCTCGACGCAATAACCGAACAGGATGGCGGAGAAGAGCAGCGAGGCGATGCGCACGCAGCCCAGCCGGTTGGGCACCATGTCCGAAGCCTCGCCAGGAAGGGGGCTCAGCCATAGTTGTACGAACCAGATCACCGCCAGGGTGCCCATGATCATGGCCAGCCAGAAGGGGAAAAAGCCCGGGCCGGGGCCGATGTAGGCCCAGTAAGTCATCTTGTAGGCCGCTACCGCCACCCAGGCCGAGAAGGCGAGGATGAGCAGGCTGGCGGCCTGGTGCACGCGTGTCATGGATGGGGCTCCACGCTGTTTGGTTTATCGATGGGAATACGGACGATGCACCGGCGGATTGCAAGGCCAGGCGTGCAGGGAAAGGATTCAGGGGGCGGCTGGCAAAAGACCGGGTGAACCAGTGGGCAGGATGAACCAGAGAGGCGATGCAGGTCCTGCAGAAAAGCACGCGTCGGCAGGTGGGCTGCCGGCGTGTGCTTGCGTGGCGAGGCTGCTGCCTTGCCCTGCTTACTTGCCCGGGCCTTTTTCCTCGATGCCCTGATCAGCCAGCATCAGGTCGATGGCCGGGCGCACCACGGTTTCCATGTTCTCCCAGAACTTGCCGAAGTCGGCCGCATTCAGGTAGCGGACGGGGGTGCCCATGGCGCTGATCTTGTCCGCGATGGCCTTGTCCTGCATGGCGCGTGCGAGTGAGGCTTCCAGCACGGTGACCGCTTCGCGTGGCATGCCGGCCGGGCCGGACATGCCGCGGGCAGAACCCCAGCTGAGGTTCACGCCCTGGGACTTGATGGTGGGCACGCCGGGCAGCGATGGATGCGGGTTGTCGTCCATCACCACCAGATGGCGCAGTTGCCCGGCCTTCACATGCGCCAGGCTGCCGCCGATGCCCATGAAGGCGGCGTGCGTGCGACCGGAGATGAGTGCGGTCACTTCCTCGGGGGTGCCGTCGAAGTGGACCATGGCGAATTGCGCACCGGTGGCCTTGGCCACCGTGACGATGGCCATGTGGTCGTCGCTGTAGATGCCATTGGTGGTGGCGCGGATGGTGCGCGGCTTGGCCTTGGCGGCGTCGATCAGGTCCTTGAAGGTCTTGAAGGGCGAATCCGCCTTCACCGTGATGGTCTCCGGATCGAACAGGAACATGCCGATCGGGGTGAAGCTCAGGCGGTTGAAGGTGGCCTTGCGGCTGGGTGTGAGGTACACGCCCATGGTGGTGGGGTTGTTGGTGGTGCCGATGGTGTAGCCGTCGGGCTTGGCCGACACCAGTTGCTGCAAGCCGATCTGCGAGCCCGCGCCGGGACGCGCCTGGACCACGAAGTTGGTGCCCAGGTCGCGGCTCATGAAGTCGGCGATGATGCGCGTCTGGATGTCGGTGGGGCCGCCCGCGCTGAAGGGCACGATGACGTTGATGGGCCGGCTCTTGTCAGGGTAGGCGGGAGCGGCTGCACCGGCGGTGTTGTGCAGGCCCGAGAGGCCGAGGCTGGCAGCGAGCATTGCCGCGAGCATGGCCGGGCGTGTGCCTGCAGCCTGCTTCATGCGGAAACGGGATGTCCCCGTGTGATTCACGTTGTTCATGATTTTCTCCTCCTGGCCGACTTGTTGTGGATGTTGCGTGCGCCTGGCAGGGTAACTGCCGGGCACTGTTCAGATCCTGGTCCAGCGCCGGGGCCTTGATGTGGCGACCCTCTTGCAAACATGAAGTACGAAGCAACTGTGTGGCGGGGCAAAGTATCCACGACCCCATGGACATGGTCAAGCAGGCATTCGCCCGCCTGCCATGGGGAAGGCATGAATGGCGCAGGGCCGCCACCGCTGCAGCCGCTGGTTGTGATGAAGCAGCCGCTGTCGCACCAGGGCCGCTGCGAGCGCTACCGGCCGCGTGCCTTGCTGATGCCGGCCACGCCAGCCATGATCTGCGGCCAGCGTGCCGGCAAATCGATACGCCGGCTGGTGCGCGGGGCCTGGATGTGGTTGGACATGTAGCCGCGCGACTGGTTGCGCCCCGGGTCGCCGGCCACCACGATGC
>CAIPGJ010000429.1 GCA_903864555.1 uncultured Pseudomonadota bacterium
CCTGCAGAACCAGGGCTTCGGCTCACGCAAGCAATGCCGGCACCTCATCTGGAACGAAGAGGTCAGCGTCGGCGGCAGCGTGATCACCGACATCGATGCCGAATACGCCTGCGAAGGCCTGACGTTCAGCGTGGCCGGAACGGCGTGGCTTTTCCGCCAGCAGCTCTACCTCGCCCTGAACAAACCGCCCGACTATGAGTGCTCGCGCAAGCCCAGCCACCACCCGGGCATCCTCACGCTGCTGCCTGCGGCGTACCTCGCGCGCAACACCCAGCCGGTGGGACGGCTGGACCACGACACCACCGGACTGCTGCTGCTCTCCGATGATGGCACCTTCATCCATGCACAGTCCTCGCCCAAGCGCCATGTACCCAAGACCTACGTGGCAAGCACCTTCGAGCCGGTCACCCCGGCGCTGTTGCAGCAGCTCACCGAGGGCGTGAAGCTGGTCGACGAGACGCACCCCATCGCCGCCGCGGTGCGGCAGCTCGACTCACACGAACTGGAACTCACCATCGACCAGGGAAAATACCATCAGGTGAAGCGCATGCTCGCCGCTGCCGGCAACCATTGCGTGGCACTGCGCCGCAGCGCCATCGGCAGGCTGACCCTGGCATCGCTGGAACTGCCGGTGGGCGAGTGGTGCCACCTCACGCCGGAGCAGATCGCTTTGCTCGCCTGAACGGCGCGATGGCCGCTCCTGGCGGGGGCGTACAGGGCGGCCGCCGGGATGGCGCCGGATCAGGCAGCGCGCTTCTGTGATGCTGCCGCTTCCTCGCGCACGCGCTTGGCCTCATCCAGCAGATAGCGCTGGTAGTCCTCCAGATCGCCGTCGAAGGGCTCCAGGCCGCCGCGCGAGACCAGCCAGAATTCGTCGCACACCGCGCGCAGCAGTGCGCGGTCATGGCTCACCAGCATCACCGTGCCTTCAAATTCGTTCAGCGCCACGCTCAAGGCCTCGCGCGTGGCCAGGTCCAGGTGGTTGGTCGGCTCATCCAGCAGCAGCAGGTTGGGACGCTGCCAGACGATCATGCACAGCACCAGCCGCGCCTTCTCGCCACCGCTCATGGTGCCCACGGGTTGCTTCACCATGTCGCCGCTGAAATTGAAGGTGCCGAGGAAGTTGCGCAGGTCCTGCTCACGCCCGGCCACCCAGCCGCCACGCCCGCTGGCAATCGCCGTCTTGGCCAGCCCGATCATGTGCTGCATGGGTGTGTCCTGCGGATGCAGCACATCCAGTTCCTGCTGCGCGAAGTAGCCGATGTTGAGGCCCTTGCCCTCGATGATCTCGCCGCTCAGCGGCTGCAGGGTGCGGGCGATGGATTTCACGAAAGTGGACTTGCCCTGACCGTTGGCGCCGAGGATGCCGATCCGCTGGCCGGCATGCACCGAGCGGCTGACCTTGTGCACGATGACCGTGGGTGGCGTGCCTTCAGGCGCATCCGCTGGCGGCGCATAGCCGAAGCTGGCGCTTTGCATGGACAGCATGGGGTTGGGCAGCGTGGCCGGCTCCTGGAATTCGAAGGTGAACTCGGCATCGGCCAGCACCGGCGCAATGCGCTCCATACGCTCCAGCGCCTTGACCCGGCTCTGTGCCTGCTTGGCCTTGCTGGCCTTGGCCTTGAAGCGGGCGATGAATTTCTGCAGGTGGGCGATCTTGTCCTGCTGTTTGGACAGGGCGGCCTGCTGCAGGGCGATCTGCTCGGCGCGCATCTCTTCAAAGGCGCTGTAGTTGCCGCCATAGCGCATCAGCTTGGCGTGGTCGATGTGCAGGGTGACGCCAGTCACGGTGTCGAGGAACTCTCGGTCATGGCTGATCACCAGCATGGTGCCGGTGTAGCGCTTCAGCCAGGTCTCCAGCCACAGCAGGGCATCCAGGTCCAGGTGGTTGGTCGGCTCATCGAGCAGCAGCAGGTCGGAGGGGCACATCAGTGCGCGTGCCAGCTGCAGGCGCATGCGCCAGCCACCGGAGAAGCTGTTCACCGGGTTGGACAATTCCGCCACCGAGAAGCCCAGCCCGAGTATCAGTGACTGTGCGCGTGAGTCGGCATCGTGCTCGCCGGCATCGCTGAGGGCCATGTAGGCATTGGCCATGCGCATGCCGTCATCGCCTTCTTCGGCGGCGCGCACTTCCTCGCGCGCCGCCATCAGGAAGCTGTCCCCCTCGATCACGAAGTCGGTGGCGCTCTGCGTGGTTTCGGGCATGTCCTGGGCGACCTGCGCCATGCGCCACTGCGGCGGGACGGTGCAGTCGCCGGCATCTTCGTGCAGACTGCCGTTGAGCAAGCCGAACAGGGTGGACTTGCCGGCGCCATTGCGACCGACCAGGCCCACCTTTTCACCGGGATTGATGGTGACAGAGGTATTGTCCAGCAGCACCTTGGCGCCGCGGCGCAGGGTGACATTCTTGAGGATGATCATGGCGGGGACCTGACGAGGAGTCGCGCATGATATCGAAGCCCGGCCCGTGATCCTAGGAGAATTTCAGGGACTGGCACAGATGACCGGGGTCCTTGTGCCAATCGGACGGCTGTGGCGGCCAAAACGCCCGAAAAATGCCCGGAAACGGTGCGAAAGACGCCCCGAAGCGCCGCCTCGCGCTACATGCGTTCTATCTTGCGCTTGTCGACCACGGCCCTGAGTCGGACAACATCACGCTCCACCCGCGCGCGGAACTCCTCGGGCGAACTGGCCGCGGCGGCGCCACCCAGGTCGGCGAACTGCTTCTGCACCTCGGGCAGGGCCAACGCCTTGCGGATCTCGGCATTCAGGCGGTTCACGATGGGCGCGGGCGTGCGCGGCGCCGTGGCCAGGCCCTGCCAGGACTCGTATTCGATGCCCGGCAGCGTGTCGGAAATGGACGGCAGGTCCGGCAGGTTGGGCAGCGGCCGGCGCGAGGTCACGGCGATACCCCGCACCTTGCCGCCGCGTATCTGCGGCAGCGCGGCGGGCGAGGCCTCGATCATCACCTCGACACGTCCGGCGATGACCTCGGTCAGCGCCGGCCCCCCCCCCTTGAAAGGCACATGCACGATCTCGATGCCGGCTTCGGCATTGATCCACTCGCCCACCAGGTGATGGGCGCTGCCGATGCCGGCCGAGGAATAGCTGAGCTTGCCCGGCGCCTTCTTCGCCTGTTCGATCAGACTGGCCATGCTGGTGATGCTGGTGGCAGGCGACACGGAAATCGTCAGTGGATAGGCTGTCAGGGTCGACAGCCAGGAGAAGTCGTTCACCGTGTCATAGGGCAGCGACTTCATCATGGCACCCAGGGTGGCATGGGCACTGGCCATGAGCAGGATGGTGTAGCCATCGGCAGGCGATTTGGCCATGACATCGGCCGCCACGGCGCTGCCGGCACCGGGCCGGTAATCGACGACCAGGGGCTGCCCCAGGGCCGGAGACAGTCGCTGGGTCATCAGCCTGGCGACCACATCAGTGGAGCCGCCCGGGCCAAAGCCCAGCATCAGCTTGATGGGTTTTTCCGGATAGGTCTGCGCCATGACACCGCTGGCGCACCAGCCCGCCAGCACCAGTGCCCCGAATGCCCTGCCCATCTTCGCCACGTTGCCACGCATAAGCTGTCCCCCTTGTGCAATGTTTTGTTTGATTCTTCCTGTCATGTCCTGCCAGGCACCATGACCCGTACAGGACTGTTCATCAGGCGCCCGAGGACGCCCTGAACCGCTGCACCCACTCCTCGCGCGAGCAGAAGCTCGGATACTGGCGCACCAACGCCTCGGTCTTCGCGCGTAGGGTGTCCACCGGCTCGGTGAGGTCGATGTCCACGGCGAAAGGCTGCGCCACATACCAGGGCGAATGCGTGTAGACCTCCAGGCGGTTGCCGTCCGGATCGTGGAAATACACGCTCCAGGCATTGCCATGCGTGCGCGGCGCCAGTTCCTTCACC
>CAIPGJ010000430.1 GCA_903864555.1 uncultured Pseudomonadota bacterium
CCTTTCACCAATCGGCGACCAGGAAGACGATGGCTGGGAAGGATGCCTGTCGGTTCCGGGCATGCGTGGCGTAGTTCCACGCTGGAAGCGTTTGCATTACCGCGGCCAGGATGAGCGGGGGCAGCCGCTAGAGCGCGAGGCCACGGATTTCCATGCCCGCGTGGTGCAACATGAATGCGACCATCTGGACGGGATTCTTTACCCAATGCGCATTCGGGATATGCGGTTGTTCGGCTTCACGGAGGTACTGTTCCCTGGTGGAGCCATCTCAGACGATTGAGTGATGATCACAATTTTATTGTAATGCCAATGATGAAAACAACAGCAGTGTGATTATGATCATAACTCTATCAAGACTGCATAGCCTCCAAAAGATCTTGTTCCAGCAGCAGTACAGTACGGGGATGTGCCAGGGTGTCCCCCGATACAATGAACACGTCCTCTGCGCGTTCACCTAGCGTCACAATCTTTGCCGTATGCAGGTTGACGTGGTATTCGGCCAGCACCCGGGCTATGGCTGAAAGCAAGCCCGGCCGGTCTCCCGCTGTCACCGAGAGCAACGAATACTGGCCCTTTTCGTCAGGCCGGATATGCACTTCGGGTGTGATCGGAAAATGCTTCAGTTGGCGTGAAACCCGTCCTTTTCTCGGCGAAACCAGTGCAGCCTGACGCAGCAGCACCTGCCCCAGTTCGTGCTCAATCAGGCGGATCATGTGACGGTAATCCGGGGACTGCCCGGTACCCATGACCTGAAAGGTGTCCAGCGCGTAGCCATGGCGAGTGGTGTGTATCTTGGCGTCCACGATACTGTAGCCAAGGCCTTCGAAAAAACCACAGATACGGGCGAAGAGAAAGGACTGATCGGGGCTGTAGATCATCACCTGCAGTCCCTCGCCTGCAGGTGACAGTCGTGCCTTGACCACTGGCTCGCTGGTATCAACCTTGAAATGGAGGAGTCGCGTCTGCCAGGCGATCTCATTGGCATCGTGCCTGAGGAAGTAGGGAACATCCAGTCGTTTCCAGAGCTCGCTTTCCACGCCATCAGACAGGGCATACAGCCTCAAAAGGCGCCGAGCCTCATCCTGCTTTGTCTGGATATCGGCCGCCGAGACAATAGGCTCTCCCGACAGGCGCCGCCGTGTCGCATTGAAAAGATCTTCCAGCAGTTTGGCTTTCCAGGCATTCCAAACCTTCGGACTGGTGCCTCTGACGTCGGCAACGGTAAGAAGGTAAAGGGCCGTGAGACGGCGTTCAGTCCGGACCAGGCTTGTGAAGGCATCAATCACCTCCGGATCGGACAAGTCCTGCTTCTGTGCCACACCCGACATCCTCAGATGGCTCTGGACAAGGAAATCGATAAGCTCCGCATCCTCTCCATGGATGCCATGCGTCCGGCAGAATGCCGCTGCATCCGCACGCCCCAGTTCGGAATGGTCTCCACCTCGCCCTTTGGCGATGTCATGGAATAGCGCAGCCACGTAGAGCAGCCAGTGTCGGTCGAATCCAGCCATGAGCCGGCTGCACAACGGATACTCGTGGGCAAATTCGAGCATGGTAAACCGACGAAGGTTGCGCACCACTGTCAGAATATGCTGGTCCACGGTGTAGACATGGAACAGGTCGTGTTGCATCTGGCCGACTACTTTGCCGAATGAGGGCAAGTAACGTCCGAGAATGGAAAACTGATTCATCCGGCGCAACCCGTGAACAATGCCCTTGGGCTGCTGGAGGAATTCGATGAATCGTCCGCGATTTATCGGATCACTTCGAAAGCGTGTGTCGATGCGCATTCGCGCACGCCATAGCGCGCGCAAGGTGGGTGCGGTCATGCCCTTGAGTTCGCCATGCTGCTGCAACAGCACGAAGCTTTCCAGAATGGCGGATGGTTCCTCCTCGAACAGTTCCGGAGACCGTGCATCCAGCATTTCACGCACCACCTGGAAGCGCTCGTTGATGAAACCGGAGGGTGCATTGGATTCCGGGAAAATCGCCGCTGCCAGATTCTGCAGAATGATTGCATTCAGTTGCGTCACCGCCTTGGCGGTACGGTAATAACGCTGCATCAGAATTTCGCTGGCGCGGCGGTGTGCGGTCCCACGGAAGCCCATCTGGCTTGCCAGCCCGCCCTGATAGTCGAACAGCAACCGGTCTTCACGACGGCCAGCGGATAAATGGAGCCTGACGCGAAGTTGCTGCAGCAGCTTTTCGCATTGCATCAACTGGCGCGACTCGGCGCCCGTCATGAAACCGCGACGGGAAAGCTCGGTCCATGAATGCCCAAGGCCACTTGCCCGACCTATCCAGCGGATCACCTGCAGGTCACGCAGGCCGCCAGGTGCTTCCTTGAGGTTCGGCTCCAGGCTGAACGGGCTATCCTGGTATTTGGCATGCCGTTGCTC
>CAIPGJ010000431.1 GCA_903864555.1 uncultured Pseudomonadota bacterium
CATGTCTGACTCCTTGGGTGAAAGGCCTGCGGCAGGACAGCCGGATCGTGGCCGGCGCTCTTTCGCAGGGTGGAAATATTACTTGGGAAACACTGAATAAGATTCAATTTTTGTGGAATGGATAGGCAGTGTCTGCTCTGAAGTGGGGGATATACAAGGGTGCGTAGCCCTCTTGTTCAGTCCCTCCCTCGTTCCCGGCATGGCCGGGTTCACTGATCATGCTGAAAGCGGGTCATGCATCCGAGGACGTCAGCAATAAAAAAAGCGGCCTGTGGCCGCCTTCTTTCTGTCGCGAAGGTAGTCGCGGCGGTGTTTAACGTTTGCGCCTGAGCTTGCTGATGGCTGCCAATTCGGCAGCCAGCACAGCCAGTTCTGCCTCGACGACAGCGATTTCCTGCTTGTCCTGGGCCTTGGCGCGGGCTTCTTCCGCACGCTTCTTGGCTTCCAGGGCCCGCGTTTCATCGAGATCCGTCCCGCGAACTGCGGTGTCAGCCAGCACGGTGATCATCTTGGGCTGGACTTCGAGAATGCCGCCCGCCACGAAGATGACCTCGACTTCTCCGCCACCAGCCGGATGGATGTGCACGGTGCCCGGCTTGATGCGGGTCATGAGCGGGGTGTGCTGCGGATAAATGCCGAGTTCTCCGGCCTCTCCCGGCAGCACGACGAATTCCGCCTCGCCCGAGTACAACTCGCGCTCGGCACTGACGACGTCGATATGCAGCGTGTTTGCCATGATTTACCTTGTGCGGCCGGGTTGCGCTTACTGGAGCTTCTTGGCGGCTTCGAAAGCCTCTTCGATGGCGCCCACCATGTAGAAAGCCTGTTCGGGCAGGCTGTCGCACTCGCCCTCGACAATCATCTTGAAACCCTTGATGGTGTCCTTGAGCGAAACGATCTTGCCAGGCGAACCGGTGAACACCTCGGCCACATTGAACGGCTGGGACAGGAAGCGCTGGATCTTGCGGGCGCGGGACACGGCCAGTTTGTCTTCGGGCGCAAGTTCGTCCATGCCGAGAATCGCGATGATGTCGCGCAGTTCCTTGTAACGCTGCAGTGTCTGCTGGACCAGGCGGGCGACGTTGTAATGCTCTTCGCCGACGACCTGCGGGTCCAGCTGGCGGGAGGTGGAATCCAGCGGATCGACGGCCGGGTAGATACCCAGGGAGGCGATGTCGCGCGACAACACCACGGTGGCGTCCAGGTGCAGGAAGGTAGTGGCAGGCGAAGGGTCGGTCAGGTCATCGGCAGGCACGTAGACGGCCTGGATGGAGGTGATGGAGCCCGTCTTGGTGGAGGTAATCCGCTCCTGCAGGCGGCCCATTTCCTCGGCCAGGGTCGGCTGGTATCCCACCGCGGAAGGCATGCGGCCCAGCAGGGCCGACACTTCGGTACCGGCCAGCGTGTAACGGTAGATGTTGTCGATGAAGAGCAGGATGTCCTTGCCTTCGTCGCGGAACTTCTCGGCCATGGACAGGCCGGTCAGGGCCACGCGCAGGCGGTTGCCGGGCGGCTCGTTCATCTGGCCGAACACCATGGCCACCTTGTCGAGCACCTTGGACTCTTCCATCTCGTGGTAGAAGTCATTGCCCTCGCGGGTGCGCTCGCCGACGCCGGCGAACACCGAGTAGCCGCCATAGGACTTGGCGATATTGTTGATCAATTCCATCATGTTCACGGTCTTGCCTACGCCCGCGCCGCCGAACAGTCCCACTTTGCCGCCCTTGGCAAACGGGCAGATGAGGTCGATCACCTTGATGCCGGTGGGCAGCAGTTCCACCGAAG
>CAIPGJ010000432.1 GCA_903864555.1 uncultured Pseudomonadota bacterium
GGCCGTGTTCTCCAGCAGCGCCGAGGCCAGGTGCGTTGGACTGCCGGCACTGGAAGAAGCGTAATTGAGCTGACCGGGCCGCGCCCTGGCGTAGGCAATGAATTCCCGCAGGTCATTCGCCGGCACGCCAGGATTGATGACCAGAATCTGTTCCGTGCTGCACAGCGTGGCGACCGGCGCGAAGTCCTTGAACGCATCGTACGGCGTCGGAAACAGACTGGGGTTGATGACATGCGCTATCGACACCATCAGGATGGTGTAGCCATCGGGGGCCGCTTTCACCAGGGCCTCGGAACCGATAATGGTGTTGCCACCAGGGCGGTTGTCCACCAGCACCGGCTGACCCCAGGCATCGGTGAGCTTCTGGCCGATGATGCGGCCGATGATGGAGGTGCTGCCGCCGGGTGCATAGGGCAGGATGAGACGGATCGGTTTGCCCGGATAGGTCTGGGATCCCTGCTGTGCTGCAGAAAGCCCGGTGATACAGATCAGGGCAATGGTGGCAATGCTGCGTATCCATACACTGCGCGGGTTCGGCATGGTCTCTCCTTGGCTGGCTTCGTGTACGACTCGTCGATCGCGATTATCACACTTGTGATGCAAGGCGTTCTTCGCTCCGTCAGCCTTCGCCCCGCCCTGTCCTGTCCTGTCCTGTCCTGTCCACGCTGCCAGATCGAGTATCAACTTGCCATCGCGCATGGCAATGCCGCGGAATTCTTCCAGCAATGCGAAAGGCGGCCTGCGCGCCTTCATACTGGCGCAGGCCCAAACACGCGGCGCGAGTGCGCCAGACAATGGACCCGGCCGGCAGAGCCGTTTGCATCGCGGCAAACCAGGCTCGTACTACCGGCCGTTATTATGATCATTTACAGATATGTATCATCTTCTATATTAACTTAATGGCTATATTATTATCACCAATAATGCGCACATATCCAAAGGTTCCGGCATGACTTTGAAAAGGCATGCGGTCCATTCCCGCAACCCTGCGATTGCAGGACCTGCCAACCAGGATAGAGCTGGCCCTCGCCGTGGCATACCTGCGGGAGGGTGCAAGCCGGGCCCATTGCCCCAATCTTGCATCCGGGATGAAAAAACAAAAGCACATCCCGCAGCACCGGGCGGCTGGGCGCACACGCCGGCTGGAAGACCGGCTCGCCCCCGGTGCACCGATACACGCCATCGAGCACCGCAATAATCCAGCTGCCATAAACCGCTCAGACATCAGCCCCGTTTTTTCTGCGATGTCCAATCGGACGTTGCCGGGAAGCCTTGCGATTACCACACCTGGACCCTGGCCATCCGCAGCCCGGCGTGCCCGCAGTTTTCCATGTGCGAGCCATGAAAGGAGCGGTAGGGAATGAACCGTTTCCCTGTGTCCCGGTCAGATTCATTCACCTTTGATGCCATTTTCCTGAATAATTTTCTTCCATTGGGCCAATTCCTTGACGATTCTGGATTTAAATGCCTCCGGCGTATTGCCCACAGGCGTGTTGCCCGCTGTTTCAAGGAAGCTGCTTACATCCGGAGAGCGTAGAGCCGTTACGAAATCGCCGTGGACCTTGTTGATGATTGACTGCGGAGTTCCTGCCGGCGCAAGAACGCCAATCCAGCTTGGCATTTCCACATTGAGTCCTTGTTCGCTCATGGTCCTTACCTCCGGAAGGAACTTCGAGCGCTCCTCGCCCAGTACCGCGATTGCCCGAAGTTTCCCCGTCCGGATCATCGGTAGGTAAGTGAACCATGTGCCTGGTTGAAGTTGCGTTCGGCCCGCCAGTAAATCGACTTGCCCTTGGGCAACCCCTTTGTAATGGACCGGGACAATATTTATTTTCGCTTCAGAGGCCAGCCAGGCACACACAATGTGTGCAATGGTCCCGGAACCGGAAGTGTTGCAACTGAGAGCCGTCGGATTGGACCTGGCGTAGGCCACCAGGTCGGCGATTGAACGCACACTCTGCAAAGCGGCAGCATTGATGATCAGCGCAGTTGAACGACTGCTCAAGATGGTAATCGGAGCAAAGCTGGACTGCACGTCGTAAGGGAGCGAGTCATAGAAATACGGGTGAATAGTCAGCGACGAGTTGGTCATCAGCAAGGTGCTGCCATCGGGCATTGCCTTGGCCACATAGGCCAGCCCTATCGAAGTACCCGCCCCGGGCCTGTAATCAAAAACGAACCGCTGAGCTGTCGCTTCCTGCACTTTTTGCGTATATATCCTCGCCTCATTGTCGTTCGTCCCGCCAGCGGCATAAGGCATGACAATCGCGACTGGCCTTGCCAAAGGATCCTTTGTCTGAGCAGCCGACAAGGTCGGCTGCAAACTCATGGCTGCGACAAGCGACAGCGCCCACCTGATATTCAGCATCTGGCGTTCCCTTTGGTTGCGAGAAGAAATGTCGTACGCGTTTTCGAGCCTGCCTTGAAAGCAAGTATTGGAAGCAATAGTTTGAGCGAATGGATCAAGCAAGTTCCATTTTTCTCAGCTCATGCGAACTCTGTGATTTCCAACAACGTGCTTGTCGACGCGCGCGCGGGGCAGCAAGCTCGTTAGCTCCAGGGCCATCCTTCGTCGATGTTTTGTCATCGTCATTTTTCTTCTGATGCGCCCTAAACCTATACGACGCCAAAAAAGCGTCCACGGCCAATGCGAAACAAAAGCTGTTTGCCGCCGGGGCTGGCGTCTTGGTCCCCAAGCCCGAGGAATTCGCCGCCACCATCCGGGGCGAAATCGCCGTGTGGGGCAAGCGCATCCGCGAGGTGGGGATCAAGGGCGACTGACCGGGCTGTTTGCTTCCGGTCGCCGCCGCAAACAGCACCCACGCGCTGCTTCAAGCGCCCATTGCCGGGGTGCTACTCCACCAACTCAATGCCATTCTCCGCCACCACCTTCCGCCACCGTGGCACCTCTGCCGCGATGACCTCCCGAAAATGCGCCGCGCTACTCCCCACCATCACATTGCCCGCGGTTTCCAGCGGCCCGGCCACTTCGGGCGCTTTCGCGATTCTGGAAAATATTCCGTTGAGCTTGGCCTGGATCGCCGCCGGCGTGGCGGCCGGCGCGAGCACGCCCTGCCAGGGCGTGTAGTGAAAGCCTGTCACGCCCTGTTCCCCGATCGTCGGCAGGTCGGGCAGCAGCGGTGGGCGCTTGGCGCCGGTGACGCCCAGCACGCGCAACTTGCCGGACTTGATCTGCGGCCACACGCCCACGAGCGCGACCGAGGTCACATCCAGGCGCCCGGCCATCAAATCGACGAGCGACGGCCCCGCGCCCTTGTAGTGCACGAAGGTCACTTTGGTGCTGGTCGTGCCGTGCAGCCAGGCGCCCACGATGTGGGTGATGCCGCCGCCGCCCGAGGTACCGTAGTTCAGCTTGCCGGGGTTGCCCCTGGCGTAGGCCAGGTAATCGGCGGCCGTCTTCGCGCCAAAGCCCGGATGCGTGATCAGGGCGTAGGGCTTTTCGCTCATCAGGGTGATGGGCGCAAAGTCCTTCAGCACATCGAAGGGCAGGTCCTTGTACAGCGCCGGCGCCGTGGTGTGCCCGGCGGAATTGGTGAGCAACGTGTAGCCATCGGGCGCCGCCCTGGCGACGAAGGCGGTGCCGATGGTGGTGCCCGCCCCGGGCTTGTTGTCCACGATGATGGGTTGGCCGAGCAGGCCCGTCATTTTCGCGTACAGGCGCGCCTCCTGGTCAATGGGGCCGCCCGCTGCGATGGGCACGACCAGCAGCACCGGCTTCGAGGGGTAGGCTGCAACCGGATCCTGGGCCTGGGCAGTCCCGCACGACAGAACCAGCACTGCGGTACACACGAGCGAACGATGCCACTGCCGCATGGTTTTTCTCCTGTCAATTCCTGCTGCAATGTGTCGTCAACGGCCAGCCGCCAATCCTCCGGCTTGATCCCCTGTCCAGCGGCATTCGCCGCTCTTGCAGCGCAGGCGCAACTTGACATGAAAGGGCCAGTATTTCTCGATAGTCGACCGGATTGCCCAGGCGGCTCAATCGCCGCCGAGTTTCAGATACGAGGTCCTGCCGCCCAGCGCGTCCAGGGTGGTGCCGGTGAACATGCGCGACTCGTTGGACGCGAGGAATACCACCACGCCGGCGATGTCTTGCGGTTCACCCCGCGAGAAGGGGTAGTTCTTTACCAGCAGCTTGCGCGCGATCAATCGCGGGTCGGTGGCCGCCGCGGGGTTGTTGTCGTCCCAGCCGCTGGCGGTGCGCTCGGTGCGTATGCCGCCAGGGGCGATGGCGTTGGCGCGTATGCCATATTGCGCATACTGCGCGGCCAGCGTTTTGGTGAAGGAAACAATGCCGCCCTTGGCTGCAGCGTAGGCGGGCCGCTCCGAGCCGATCTGCCCGAGCACGGAAGCGAAATTGATGATGGCGCCGCCGCCTGCCTTGATCAGGTGCGGAATGCCGTGGCGGCAGCACAGGAAGGGATGCAGCAGATTGAGCCGTATGGTCCGGTGCCAGATCTCCAGGTCCATCTCGTGCACCGGCACGTCTGCCGCCAGCGAACCGCCGGCGCAGTTCACGATGATGTCGAGTTTGCCGTAGCGCTCGATGACGGCGGCGACAGCGCGCTTCACGCTGGCGTCGTCGGTCACGTCGGTTTCAATGAATACGGCCTCGCCACCGGCACGAACGATCTCCTGCTCGGCGGCCTTGCCCGCGTCGCGGTTGATCTCCAATATCGCGACTTTCGCGCCTTCCCGGACAAGCGCCTTGGCTGACGCCTTGGCAATACCAGCGCCGGCGCCGGTGAGGAATGCCACCTTTCCATCCAGTCTGCCCATCTTGACTCCCCTTCTCGTGTATGTGTTTGCGGCCGGGCTATTCAGGCTTGATGCCGGCTTTCTTGTATAGCTGCAGTACGCGCGCTTCGTCCTTCCTTAGCGTGTCGTCAGTTTCCTCTGGACTGAGGAAAAGCGCACGACCGGTGCTTTCGTTCCATTTGGTCAGTTCCGGATCGCGGAGCGCCTCGATCATTCTCTGGTTCAGGTAAGCAACCACGGGCCTGGGGGTTTTCGCAGGCACGTAAAAACCGTTGAGGTTTTTCACCCAGACCTCGGGATAGGTTTCGGCGATGGCCGGCGTATTGGGCAGGATGGACAGGCGCTCGGGGGACGTGACGGCCAGTGCGTGCAGTTTTCCGGAGTCGATCAGCGGGCGCACCACGTTGATGGATGAGATGACCATGCCCAGCCTGCCGCCCATCAGGTCAGTCAATGCGGTGGGCGCCTGCGTGTAGCGGACATAGCTGTGCTTGAGTCTGGCCGCGTCGGTCAGCAGCGTGTTGATGATTTCCGCGGTCACGAAAGAAGCGCCGGTCGGGTAGCGCTCCGGATTGCGGCGCATCTTGTCGATGAACTGCGGAAAGCTCACGCCCTTTTCGTCGGGGCTGACCAGAAACACAAATGAAACTTCCTGGAAAATGATGACCCCGGAAAAATCCCTGACCGGATCGTAGGGCGGATCCTTCAGCGCGGCTTTCACCGCAGACAGTGTCGAGCTCGATCCATACACAATAGTGTGGCCGTCTGGCGCGGATTTGGCGACAAAGCTGGTGCCAATGGTGCCGTTGCCACCGGGTCTGGCCTCGACGATGAGGGCCTGTTTGATCCGGGGTTCCATGACCTGCACCATTTTCCGGGTGGTCACATCGGGCCCGCCACCGGCAGCGGAAGGAATGATGAAGCGGATCGGCTTGGACGGAAACTCCTCGGCCGCGCGCGTCGCCTGCGCACAAAAAAGAACCAGCAATGCCGCGAGCGTTGCAAGCCTGCTTGTCGTATTCATCGGGCTTCTCCTCATTGTGGGGAATCTGCAACGACGGCGGGGTTGGCGGATTCTTGCATTGACCGCGGCGATTGACCATCTTTTTATGTACCCGTCATGCTGTCATTGCGACCGCCCGGCCAAAGCGCGTGCCTGTTACGAGGGAGTGTGCCCGCCAGTGCAGCGAACTTGAAAAAGAGCCTGAACCGGCAACCTGTCCGGCTTTGGGAAGGGCGCAAGCCAATCCGTTGCGCTAATCTTGCATCCGGGATGAAAAAATAAAAGCACATCCCGCAGCACCGGGCGGCATGCCATCCCGGCGGCCACCACACGGAGGAGACCATCATGCACTTGCGCAGCAGCTCGCTGTTGGCAGTCGTCCTGCTCGGCACTTCGATCATGGCGTGCGCCCAGGATTACCCATCAAAACCGGTTCGCATCGTCACCGGCCTTGCTGGTGGTGCGGCCGATATGCTCGCCCGGTTACTGGGCCAGGGACTGCCGCCCACGCTGGGTCAGCCCATCATCGTCGACAATCGCGGCGGCGGCCTGATCCCCGGGGACGTGATCGCCAAGGCGCCGCCCGACGGCCACCACCTGCTGATCACCGGCGGCAACCTGTGGGTCACGGCACTGCTGCAGGAAGCGCCCTACGATGCCGAGCGTGATTTCGCGCCCATCTCGGAACTGGTGCGCACCGCCACCCTACTTGCGGTGGCATCGTCGCTGCCGGTCACCTCGGTGAAGGAACTCATCGCCCTGGCCAAAACCAGGCCGGGCGTACTCAATTACTCGGCCGGGCAGATCGGTGGCACCGCCCACCTGGCGGGTGAGCTGTTCAAGAGCATGGCCGGGGTCAACGTCGTGCACGTGCCCTTCAAGGGGACGCCGCAACAGATCACGGCACTCCTCGCGGGCGAAGTGCAGATGACCTTCGCCGATGTGGGCCTGTTGCTCTCGCATGCCAAAGCCGGCCGCATCCGGGTGCTGGCCGTCACCACGCCACAACCCAGCGCCATGGCCCCGGGCCTGCCCACCATGTCGGCCTCGGGGCTGCCTGGCTTCACGTCCGGCGCCGTCTTTGGCCTGTGGGCGCCGGCGAAGACGCCGCGACCCGTCATCGCGCGGCTCAATGCGGAAACGGTGAAGCTGATGCGCACCGCCGATGCGAAACAAAAGCTGTTTGCCGCCGGGGCCGACGTGGTGGCCTCTACGCCCGAGGAATTCGCCACCACCATCCGGGACGAAATCGCCGTGTGGGGCAAACTCATCCGCGAGGTGGGGATCAAGGGTGGCTGACCCGAACTGCTCGAGCGCAAGGTGCACAGCGCTGGCTACCAGACCTGATAACAACCGGAGGAATGAATGATCAAAACGTCGGCATTACTTTTTCTTGCCTGTGCCGTGGCGACATCCCCTTCATGGGCTCAAGCGCAAGGAAGCGCAGGTGCCATCCGGATGATGGTGGGGTTTCCACCCGGTGGTGCGACCGATTCGCTGGCCAGGACCGTCGCCCAGCGACTCTCCGTCCAGATGTCCACTGCCATCTATATCGAGAACAAACCCGGTGCCAACGGCAATATCGCCGCCGAGTCGGTCGTCCGATCCGCACCCGATGCCCAGACCTTGTTGTTCCAGACCTCCAGCCTGATGCTGGCACGGGCATTCGAGGAAAAGCTCGGCTTCGACCTGTTCACCGACCTCGCTCCGGTGGCGCTGGTCGCCAGAACACCCCAGGTGCTTTACATCCACCCTTCCGTCCCGGCCACGTCCCCCGCCGAGTTCATTGCGTACCTTCGCGCCAATCCGGAGAAAGTTGCCTACGGTTCATCAGGAACGGGCAGCGCAACCCATCTTGCCGCGCTGCTGTTCCTCCAGGCCATACAGGCCCAGGCATTGCACGTCCCCTACAAGGGATCACCGCCGGTGATGCTGGATCTGGTGGCAGGCCGGATCCAGTTCTCCCTGCAAGGCCTGACTTCAGGTCTGCCACTGCTCAAGCAGAATCGCATCAAGGCGCTCGCCATCGCGGGGCTGAAGAGGGGGGCAGCCATTCCGGATGTTCCCACCCTGTCGGAGTCGGCCATGCCGGGTTTCGAAGTCGGCGCGTGGTACGGCATCATGGCGCCGGGCAAGACGCCTCAGGCGGCGGTAAGGCGATTGAACGCGGAAATCAATCGCGCCTTGCAGGACCCGGCTGTCATCGCACGCTTTGTCCAGGAAAGCGCCGATCCCCTGTCCGGCAGCGCGGAGGAGTTCAGCGTCTACCTCAAACAGGAAGTCGAGCGATGGGGCAAGGTCATCAAGACCGCCAATATCAAACCGGAGTAGTCGGGAAGCAAACACAGCAATGGTCCCGCCACGTCCCTGATTCCAATCGTCCAGCATTGAACGGCTGGCGACGGCGGCTTGAACGCGAGCACTGAAGCAGGTCCCCTCCCTTGCGCCAGCGGGGGAGGGACAGGGTGGGGGCCGGCTTCATCCGAAGCCATTGCAAAGACAGCTTTCAAGCCCGGGACGCAGCAGGCCTCCCCTGCCGGCAGCCCCTCCCCCGCTCAGGGCTTGAGAAATTTGCGCAGCAATTGCGCGATCTCGGGGTAGTGCTCGGAGAGCGTCACCGCATGCTTGGGGCCCTCGTGCTCCTGGATCACCGCCAGTTCCGAACCGGGCACGATGCCGAGCAACTTCTCGCCCTGGCGTCCGATCTGGCCGTCCTCGCTCGCGGTCACGGCCTCCAGAAACAGGGTTTTCGCACAGATGCCACGAAGCCCTGCCTCCAGGTCATAGGCCAGCACGGCATCGTAAATGGCGACCACGCTGTTCTGGGACAGGATGCGATCGAGCACGGCGATGCGCGCCTGCTCGAACACGGCCGGGTCATGCGCATTGGACAGGATGGACTCATGCCACCAGAAATCGGTGACGCGCCGATAGGCCGCCGCCCACTGCTTGATGCGGTTCTGGCTCTCGTCGGCGCCCTTGTCGGGGAAATTCGAATTCACGTTGCCGTAGATGGTGGCATCGCGCTTGGCCCGTTCCGGGATCAGGCTGTGGGACTGCCCGGCGAGCACCACGCTATCCACCCGCTGCGCCCAGCGTGATGCGAGCGCTGCCGCAATCTTGTTGCCGATGTGGAATCCATAGATATGGGCGCGCTCGATATTGAGGTGATCCAGCAGACCGACGACGGTCTCGGCAAAGGCCTCGATGCCTGCGCCCTGCGGAATCGGATCGGAGTTGCCACAGCCCAGCATGTCCGGGGCGATGACCCGGAAATCCGGCGACAGCAGCTGAATCA
>CAIPGJ010000433.1 GCA_903864555.1 uncultured Pseudomonadota bacterium
CACGGGGATGACGCCGGGATTTGACAGTCTTCAGCAATGCTCAAGTCGCAATTTGCAGGCACCGAAAGGCGCTTATCAGGAAAAGGACGCGGTGTATTGACGCATCCTGGTTCACAGGTCATTCCCCCGGAAATCGGTGAAGAGCCTTTGACAAGGGGGTAAACCCCGGGCCTGCCAAGCTTGCTGCCAATGCCATCCCCGGAAATCGGTGAAGAACCTTTGACAAGGGGGTCAACCGCGCCGCAGCCTCGGCTGCCTGGAATCCGGGCCCACCCCATGCCCAAGATCATTATGATCAACTATTGACAGGCATCAATATCTTCATTGGCTAAATGCAGATATTATGATCATCACGCCTGCCGAATTTCCACACCCCAGGGAGCCCGCCATGGACCCATTCCTCACCGCCGCCATTGCCGAAGCCGAGGCCGGTGCGGTCGAAGGTGGCATCCCCATCGGTTCGGTGCTGGTGCATGAAGGCCGCATCATCGGCCGCGGCCACAACCGCCGTGTGCAAAAGGGCAGCGCCATCCTGCATGGGGAGATGGACGCGCTGGAGAACGCCGGCCGCTTGCCCGCCTCGGTCTACGCAAACAGCACCCTGTACACCACGCTCTCGCCCTGCCCCATGTGCTCCGGTGCCATCCTGCTCTACGGCATTCCGCGCGTGGTGGTGGGCGAGCACGCCACCTTCATGGGCGAGGAGGCGCTGCTGAAAAGCCGCGGTGTCGCCGTCGAGGTGGTGGATGATCCGCGCTGCACGGCGCTGATGCAGCACTTCATCGAAGCACACCCGACGCTGTGGAACGAGGACATCGGCGTGTGAGCTTGAACGACGGCGGCCCGCAGCCCGGCAGCGCTGAGTCTGCCTAAGCCAGCCCCTGCGCATAGGCATCCAGCTGCGCGATGCAGGTGCCCCAGCCTTCATGGAAGCCCATCTTCTCGTGCTGCTCACGGCCGGCCTCGTCCTGGTGCATGACGGTGGCGGTATAGCGCGTGCCGCCGGCCTCGTCGGCAAAGGTGATGATGGCGGTGAAGGGCATCCACGGCGCGGGCGCCGGGCGCCAGTCACCGATCAGCGCGGAGGTGACCACGAGGCGCGCCTGCGGCACCACCTCCAGGAAGGACCCGGGGTTGTCGCTCTCCCCACCATCGGGCCCGCGCATGAAGGTGTAAAAGGCCCCGCCCGGGCGCAGGTCGAAGGCGCGCACCTCGGTGGTCCAGGGTTTGGGGCACCACCATTCCTTCAGGTGGCCGGGACTGGTCCAGGCCTGCCAGACCAGTGCGCGCGGCGCCTTGAGCAGGCGGGTGATGACCAGGTCGAGTTTGTCATCAACGCGCATGGCGTTTCTCCTTGGTCGGCCGGGTTGGCCGGGTTAGCCGTGGCGTGGTGGGTTTGGCTTGCCTGGCATGCAGCGCTACTCCTCCAGCTTGATCCCCGTCTCCTTCACCACCCTGCCCCAGCGCGCGGTCTCGCTGGCGATGTGGCTGCGCAGCTGTTCGGGGCTGCTGCCGACGATGTTGTAGCCCTCGCCCTCCATCTTCTTCACGAGGGCCGGGTCGCGCGCCACCTTGATGAGCTCGGCGCTCATGCGCTCCACCAATGCACGCGGCGTGGCGGCCGTGGTGAGGAAGCCCGACCAGAAGGTGTAGTCGTAGCCGGTGACACCCTGCTCGGCCAGGGTGGGCATGTCGGGCAATACCTTGACACGCTCGGCGCCCGAGACGCCGATGGCGCGCAGCTTGCCCGCGGCCATGTAGGGACGCATCGGCAGCACACCACCCATGCCCAGGTGCACACGACCGGCCAGCAGGTCGGTGGTCATGGGGCCGGTGCCCTTGTAAAGCACGATGGTGATGTCCGCCCCCGAGGCCTGCTTGAACCACTCCGCAGCCAGGTGGGTGATGCCGCCGACGCTGGCGGTGCCATAGTTGAGCTTGCCCGGGTTGGCGCGGGTGTAGGCCAGCAACTCCTTCAGATTGCTCACGGCCAGGCTGGCTGGCACCATCAGCAGGCTGGAGCGCTTGCTCAGCAACGACAGCGGCGCCAGGTCCTTCACCGAATCGAAGGGCAGGTCCTTGTACGACAGGGGCATGACGGCGATGCTGGGGTTGGTCATCAGCATCATCGAGCCATTGGGCGGGGATTTCGCCACGATGCCGGTGGCAATGGTGGTGCCGGCGCCACCGCGGTTCTCGATGAGGAATTGCTGACCGGTGTTCTCGTTCAACTTCTGCGCATAAATGCGCGCCTCCGGGTCGGTGGAGCCGCCCGGCGGATAAGGGACGACGATGGTGACCGGCCGCGTCGGCCAGTTGTCGGTGCCCTGCGCGAATACCGATCCTGCGCCCAGGATGCCTGTGACGGCAAAGCCCACACGTGCTGCCTTGATGAACTGCATTGCGCCTCCTTGCTTGTCCTCCGGCTTGGCCGGAATCCTGATGGGCTGCGCCGCATGCCTGATGAAGCCGGCCGGTGCAGCGCTTGATGCTTGTGACAAACGCAGCGCATCATGGAATGCGCCGGCGCCCCTGTCAACGCACTAGAATGCCGGGACAATAATCGCCGCAGCGTGCCATCACCGACCATTCCCATAGAAGAATGTGCCGGCAAATCCGACTGCCGCCAACGGAGGAGCCCGTCAGCATGGATCTCAGTTTCAGCCCCGAGGAACTCGCCTTTCGCGACGAGGTACGCGCCTTTTTCAAGGCCTCGCTGCCGCGCGGCTCGCAGCAACGCGCCTGGCGCGGGCAGTTCCTGCAGAAGGCCGATTACGTCGCCTGGCACAACATCCTCGCCGACCGCGGCTGGGTGGCCCCGGAATGGCCGCTCGAATTGGGGGGCACCGGCTGGAGCGCGACGCAGCTCTATATCTTCGCCGAGGAGATGCACCGCGCCTATGCGCCGCAGCAACGCTCGCAGAACATCAACCAGTCGGGCAACACCATTGCGGTGTTCGGCACCGAAGCGCAGAAGCAGCGCTTCCTGCAAAAAATCGCGCGCGCCGAATATTTCTTCTGCCAGGGCTTTTCCGAGCCGGGCTCGGGCTCGGACCTGGCGAGCCTGTCCACGCGCGCGGAAAACCACGGCGACCACTACCTGCTGAACGGCCAGAAGATCTGGACTTCCGGCGCGCACTGGTCGAACTGGATGTTCGGCCTGTTCCGCAGCGACCCGAATGCGAAAAAGCAGAAGGGCATCACCTACCTGCTGGTGGACATGCAAAGCCCGGGCATCACGGTGCGGCCCATCATCTCCATCGACGGCGCCCACCACCTGAACGAGGTGTTCTTCGACAACGTCAGGGTGCCCATCGACAACCGCATCGGCGAGGAGAACCGCGGCTGGGACATCGCCAAGCACCTGATGGGC
>CAIPGJ010000434.1 GCA_903864555.1 uncultured Pseudomonadota bacterium
TACGGGCATTGCGCTTGAATCTTCTTGCGTCCGGCAAAGTCGTTGATTTACTCACCCAGGAATTGCAAGAACCAACTACTCATATTGACTCGCATTTTTAATTGAACTACGCTTGGCCGAATGATTTATTGAAAGTACAGCCATGACCAGACCACAAGCTTGCTCAAATGTTCAAATCGATAACAATCGGGTCAAGGTGACCGAGTGGCGCTTCCCGCCAGGTGGTGAAACCGGATGGCACCGTCATGCAATGGAGTATGTCGTGGTACCAATCACCTCAGGATTGCTGCTCCTCGAGACACTCCAGGGCGACATACAGAGCCCCTTAACTGCCGGCGTCTCTTACACACGACCAATGGGTGTTGAGCACAATGTCGTGAACGACAACGCGCACGAATTTGTGTTCATCGAGATCGAGCTTAAACAAGTCCCTTGACGATGAACTGCGTCCCTACCCCGCTTGGCCCCGTCACCAAATCAGCCACCCCGAGACCGCCCAGTCATTTCGGCTCCATCCATCACAGGTCGCTGAGCGCCGCACTGCCCAGCCCCCTTATGGTCGAAAATATCAATCCGACCCAATTCTGAGAAGAACACCATCCTTTTGACTGCCAGTGGCATAGACCAAGCCAAGCCGCTAAACCAAAACCTGAATTTGTCCCAACAAAACCGCCGCCAACCCAGTGCAGGCAGCCGCAGCGCCCGGTGAGCACGACCCAAGCACCCTACCCCACCTCACTAAACGCTGACTAACCCCTCAAGCCGCTTTGCGGTGATAGCAGCACAACAGTCCACCAAGCCGTTCGTGGCATTCAATGTCAGCCGTGATGTGCGACTTGGCCTTTTGGCGAATGCCCACCTCCAGCCAGCCTACGCCGCCCTTGATGGCATCGGCAAACGCCATCGAGCGGTGCCAGGGCAGCTTGTTGGCATCACTCACACACTTCATCAACTTGGTCTTGATCTCAGCGAGTGCCTCGTCGTCCTCTTCCAAAGGCAATATCTTGTTGTGAACGACGGAGTAAAAGGGAGCCAGTTGGCGACGCTAACCACACGTTCCGCCACTGCTGCCTCACGGCGCTGCAACGTAGCTTCGTCGTGGCCGAGGCGGCCTCGGTCATCAGCCAGTTCCAGGAAGATCCATTGCGTCTTGGCACTGACGCGGACGGTGGTCAACGCCACACCGAAGATTGTCGCCGCAGGCGCGGTGGCCAAGCCACGGGTCATGCCAGATCCAGCCGTTTGAATGACTCCACGGGGGCATCGTTGGCCCGCATCAAGCGCTGCATCGCCGCCGCCAGGCGGCCTTCGACCGCCGCATCCTGCACCGGATGGAGCTGCGCCGGATCACCGGCCAGGTCATACAGCACGGTGGTCGTGTTCTGCTGCCCGCCCGGACCATGGCCAAAGAACACCGGTGACTTGGGCGTGGCGGGTACTTTCAACAGTGGCACACCCTTGGTAAAAGGCATCGGCGGCGCCAGCGTCGCATCGGCGAGTTCGGCCACGCTGAAGCGCTCCTTCATGTGGGTAGGCATTAGCGTGTATTGGTACAGGTCCGGGCCCTTCAGATCACGCGGATACCGGAAATACGTGTGGCGCCCGTCTGTAATGTTGACTGCGCTGCCGAACACTCCGTAAATCAGGGCCTCGCGCGGCGTGGCCTTGCCCTGCACGGTATCTAGCAGGGAGATGCCCTGGTTTTCGAGTGGCGGCGGCTGGCCGTAGAGATCGAGCAAGGTTGTGGCGATGTCGATCGTCTGCGTCAGCGCATTACAGCGGCTGCCCGCCAGATGGCCCAGCGCCGGGTGGTGCATCAACAAAGGGATGTGCGCCACCTCGTTGTAGCAGGGCATGAGTATCTTGGCCCACCAGTCGTGTTCGCCCAGCAGGAAACCGTGGTCGGTGGTGACGATGAGCGCCGTGTCCTGCCACATCGCATGGGTGTCCATGTAGTCAATCAGGCGCCCGAGTTCATGGTCACACAGTGCCACGGTGGCGCAGTAGTTGGCGCGTAGCTCCTCGCATTCGGCCGGCGCTTCGGTCACCCGGGCGTAGGGCGGCCAATCGAGGACCGGGCCCCGGTACGATGTTGGGTAGTCGGCGCGGAACCTGTCGGGCGCAAAGAAAGGCTCGTGCGGATCGAAGGTCTCCACGTGCAGCACCCAGTCGCGTGCGTTCCGGTTGCAGTCCAGGAACTCGAAACCGGCGTCGAAACACTTGACCGACGGGAAATCAGCGTAGTCGCGGATGAACTCGCGGTTGATCATGTACTGCGCGAACTTGTGGCGCCGCTGGTCGCTGAACTGCACCGCGTGGTATTGCTCCCTGAAGCGTTGCCAGGGCGGCTCGACCATCGCCTTCCAGGGGTCGCGCTCCTGGCCGCGCACGAACTCGAAGGTGTCGTAGCGGTTGTGGTAGGTGGCACCGCCGTCCTCCCAGTAATGGTAGTGGTCGGACACCAGATGCGAATAGACACCGCTCTTGTGCAGGATCTCGGCGAAGGAATTGTCGAAGGGTTCCAGCGGCCCCCAGGAACGGTGCAGGAACGACAGACGACCGGTGTGCATGTCGCGCCGCGCCGGCATGCAGGGCAGGCTGCCGACATAGTGGTTGTCGAAGCAGACGGCACGCGCGGCCAGTCGGTCGAAGTGGGGCGTCTTGACGGCCGTGCCGCCATAACAGCCCAGCGACTTGCGGTTTAGGGAATCGAAGAGAACGAAGATCGTCTTCATCGGGTGCGCACCACCTGGGGCTCAATCCACCTTGGCACCGGAGACCTTCACCACCTCAGCCCACTTCGTCATCTCAGCACGAAGGAATGCCTCGGTCTCCATGGTCGATATACCGGAGGGCACGATGCCGCCCTTGAGCAGGATCTCGCTCACCTCGGTTGTCTTCAGGATGCGCGACACCTCGGCCTGGATTTTGTCGACGATGGGCCTAGGCGTGCCGCCGGTCACGAACAACATCTGCCAAGCACTGGCCTCGAAGCCCGGCAGGCCGGACTCAGCCAGTGTCGGCGTGTTGGGGTACTGCGGCAGGCGCTGGGGCGTCGTTACGGCTAGCATACGCACCTTCTTGGCGTCGATCTGTGTCACAACATGCGACCCGCCGTCGATCGTGAACTGGATATGGCCACCCACCAGGTCGGTCATGGCCTGGATGCCACCCTTGTAGGGCACATGGGCGAATTGGATTCCAGTACGCATCTGGAGCAGTTCGCCGCCCAGGTGCGGGATGGTGCCACTGCCACCCGAGCCCAGCGACATTTTGTTGGGGTTTTTCCTGGCATAGTCCAGGAACTCGGCCACATTATTGACGGGCAGCGACGGATGCACCACCAGCATGAACGGCACCTTGCCCAGCAGGGTGACGGGTTGGACGGTCTCGAAATGCCTGAAGCCGGTGTCCTTGTACAGGGCCGGCGCGGTCGAGATGGCGGCAGCCGCGATCATGATGGTATGGCCATCGGCCGGCGCCTTAGCCAGCAGGGATGCGCCGATGTTGCCGGCCGCCCCGGGCTTGTTCTCGACCACCACCGGTTGGCCCCAGGCCTCGGACAACTTCTGGCCGATCACGCGCGCCAGGATGTCGCTGGTGCCTCCGCCGGCCGGGAAGGGCACGATGAATGTGACCGGCTTGGAGGGGAAGGATCGGGCGTCCTGCCCGAACGCGGCGGCCGCCGTTGCCAGCAGCCCGATCGTCAGGCCGAGGGTCCGCACAAGTCGATGGATGTGCATTGCTTGAGTCTCCTAAAGGGCCTCCGGTGCGCGCGCCGGTCGCACAGATTTGCCCATATGGTGGAACAACTGCCTGTATAGTGGACGCCTGTGCAGTATAGGCTAGCATCCCGCCCATGAGAACCAGCATTCGCCCGATAGCGAAAAGTCCCCATGCCGACGGCACCACCCACCCGGCCCGGCCCGGCAGGCGGGGGCCCCAGGGCACGGCCTCGCTAACCAAGACCATGGAATTGCTCGACATGATCGGCCTGGCCGAGCAGCCACCCACCTTCCTCGAGCTCGCCACCCGCAGTGGCCTGCCACGTGGCACGCTGCACCGGCTGCTGGCTGCACTGAGCGAACACGGTATGGTCGAGCTGTCGGAGCTGGACCGCCGCTACACACCCGGCATGCATCTGCTGACGCTGGCACAGCGCACCTGGGAGAAGATGGACCTGCGCCGCGCTGCGGCCGAGCCCATCCTGGCGCTAAACGGGCGCACCGGCGAAACCGTGCATCTGGCCACGCTGAGTGGCGACGCCATCGTCTACATCGACAAGGTCGAATGCAACTATCCGCTGCGCCTGCATTCGGCCATCGGCAGACGCGGCCCGATCCACTGCACGGCCGTGGGCAAGGTGATGGCGGCCTACCTCGCGCCAGACGAGCAGCAGGCACTCGTGCACCGGCTCGACCTGCAGCGCCACACGCCCACCACACTCGCCTCGCCGGCGGCGCTGCTCAAGGCACTGAAACGCATCCACGCCGAAGGTGTTGCCTTCGACTGCGAGGAACATGTGTCGGGCAACCACTGTGTGGCCGCACCGGTGTTTGACTTTCGCGGCCGCTGCGTGGGGGGCGTCAGCATCACGGCCCCGACGGTGCGTGTGAACGCGGCACAGCTCCAGGGTTTCGCAGGCTGGGTGCGGGAAGCCGCCGCCGCCGTTGGCGCGCGTTTGGGTGGCGCTGTGCCGCAACGACCCGCGACGACACGGCAGGGCGGCGCATGACCCGACAGCCATGGACCTGATCGATCCCTTTGCCGCGCGCACACTTGGCCGCACCGGCTTGCGGGTGTCGCAGCTCGGCTTCGGCTGCTCCACGATGGGCGTGTTGCGGTCCGGCGAGGACGAAGCCACGGCCACCGCGGCGTTGGCGTCGGCCTGGCGCAGTGGTGTGCGTTATTTCGACACCTCCCCATGGTACGGGCGCGGCCTGTCGGAGCACCGCACGGGTGCCTTCCTGCGCCACGTACCACGCGCCGACTACCTGTTGTCCAGCAAGGTCGGGAGGCTGTTGTCGCCACTGCCTCCGGATGCAACACTCCCGGCGGATACCCTGCCGTTCGGCGCCCGTTTTGACTATTCCTACGACGCCACGCTGCGCTCCCTGGAACACAGCTTGCAGCGGCTGGGGCTGTCGCACATCGACATGCTGATCCTGCACGACCTGAGCCCGCGCTGGCACGGCGAAGCGCTGGATGAGCAGTTCGGGATCGCCATGGACGGTGCCCAGCGCGCCTTGTGCGAGCTGCGAGCGCAGGGCGTGGTGAAGGCCATCGGTGTGGGTGTGAATGACGCGGATGTGTGTCTGCGCTGTCTTTATGCCGGAGACTTCGATTTCTTCATGCTGGCAGGTCGCCTGACCTTGTTGGACCATGTGGCCGCGTTGCCACTACTGACCGCTTGCGCACAACGCGGCGTCTCGGTGCTGGCGGCGGCGCCGTTCAATTCCGGCATCCTCGCCACTGGTGCCAGTGCATCGGCGCGATTCTTGTACGCACCGGCTCCGCCCGAGATCACAGCGCGCACACGGGCCATTGCAGCGGTATGCGGCGCCCATGGCGTGCCCCTGGGTGCTGCGGCGATCCAGTTTGCGCTGGGCCACACCGCAGTGGCCAGCGTGGTGGCCAGTTTCGAGAACGCGCAGCAATATGCGCAGGCCTGCGCATGGCTGGCCACACCGATTCCGCCCGGCTGCTGGCACGCGCTACGCGATGCCGGCCTGGTAGGCTGGCACCCGGGGCTGGATCCATGAGCGCATCGCCGGGCCGTTCCCATGGTGCTAGCACCGCAGCCCGCTGCGGGAAGGGGCTGCAGTGAGCATCGACGTTTTGATTCACTGTCAGAACATGCTGGGCGAAAGCCCCCTATGGTGCCCGCGCCGTGAGCGCCTGTACTGGGTCGACATCCGCGCGCCCGCATTGCTGCATTGCGCCGCCGATGGTTCGGACCTGCGGACCTGGCAGATGCCTGAAGAGATCGGAAGTTTTGCGTTCTGCGAGGGCGAGGATTTCCTGCTGGCCCTCAAGACGGGGCTCTATCGCTACACGCCCGCCACCACAGCTTTCAGCCGCATCGCCGCGCCGGATTTACACCTGCCCCACCACCGCTTCAACGAAGGCAAGTGCGATGCCCGGGGACGTTTCTGGGCAGGCACCATGAACGACCTGGTGCGCGAAGCTAGCGGCTCTTTGTTCCGCCTCGGGGCCGACCTGCAATGCACACGCATGAGCACCGACATCGCGGTACCGAATAGCATGGCCTGGAGCGTGGACGGAACGGCCATGTACTTCGCCGACACCGAACGGCTCGTGATAGATGTCTTCGACTTCGATCTGGATGAAGGCCGGATGGGCCAGGCGCGGCCTTTCGCCGATCTGCGCGGCGGAGAGGGTCGACCCGACGGCGCCACCGTCGATTCGGAAAACTGCCTGTGGAGTGCCGAGGTGGTCAGTGGCCGCGTGGTGCGGTATGCACCCGACGGTCGCGATATCGCGGCCTGGAAACTCCCTGTGAGCAAGGTCACATCGCTCACTTTCGGTGGCCCCGACCTGCGCACGCTGTACATCACCAGCGGGCGCTACAGGTTGTCGGCGCAGGAGCTGGCCGAACAACCGCTGGCTGGAGCGCTGTTCGTGCTTCAGGCGCCCGTGGCCGGGCTGCCGGCGTCATGCTTCGCGGGCTGAGTCCCTTTCGGGTCAGCCCGTATGGTCAAAATATCAATCCAAACCAATTTCCAGATCAAAGCCACCGCGTTAACAGCCA
>CAIPGJ010000435.1 GCA_903864555.1 uncultured Pseudomonadota bacterium
GAGCTCATGGGCGTTCCGGTCACGCAGAACGAGCGTTGCTGCGGCGAATCAGGCACCCTGGCAGTGACACGTCCAGACATTTCCACCCAGGTTCGCTTCCGCAAGGAAGAGGAAATGCGCAAGGGCTCGGCTGCATTGCGCAAGGACGGCTTTCAGGGCGAGGTGAAGATACTCACCTCCTGCCCATCCTGCCTGCAGGGGCTGGCACGCTACAACCAGGATGCCGGGACCGATGCCGACTATATCGTTGTCGAGATGGCGCGCCGGCTGCTGGGCGAGAACTGGATGGCCGACTATGTTGGCAAGGCCAATCGCGGCGGCATAGAACGCGTGCTGCTTTGAAGCGCCTGGCTGAGGAGAGCCCTGCAGGACGTCCTCAGCCATGACTTTGTCGTTGAATGGCGACAGTTCCAGCGCACATTACGCACGATATCGTGAAAAAATTAACGGTACCCAGCTGCGAGTTGTGCAACGCTAGGGGCCATACAACAATCCAGCAGGATGTATGACCTCGCAACGCATCGTGATCATGGAGCATGCATGAATTTCGACCTCCCCATCATCTCTCCGGGGGCGAGCCCGGCATTCCGTGACGCAAAGTCCTGTGCCGCCTGGCTGGAATCGCTGCCACTGATCAATGTCGGCCCCTCGCATGGACGCCTGCTGGGCGAACTGGAAGAGCTGAACTGCTGCAGCATCGCCCCCACCGAACGGCTGCAGATCCTGGAGACGCTGCGGGAAGCAGTGCTGTTCGTGCAGACCGAACACGCCAAGAAATTTGCCAGCCGCGCCGTGCCACTGGCCAAGCCCGAGCGCGACATACTGATGAACGTCCTGGCATTGTGGGGCGCCTACGGCCATGGCTATATGCACTGTCTGCAGGGCCTCGCCAGTGTCAACCGTGCCCTGCTCGCCTCCTCCACACAGCTGGCATTCGCGTGCCAGCGCGCCCTCTGGTGCGTGTCACGCAAGATCAATGAGCATCTGCGCTGCTACCAGGAAGTCCCCTCGTCCGACTGGAAGCTGTTACACGAGCTGCAGGTCTTTGCAGAGGAGCACAAACTGTCCGAACAGCAGGTTGACCATCCGGCACAGGGCTCCGCGTGGAAAACCACCTGCGCAGAAACCTATTCGCATCCACTGCTTCTGCAGCTGGCCAACCCTGCCGAGCTGAGCGCACGCCAGCAGGGCCTGGCAGCACGATGGCTGGACCGGTGGGGCAACAATGCACATATCCGATGCGCCCCTGTTCCCGAAGGTGCGCCGGCCAAATCGCCCATCGTGGTGGATCTTGCAGGATCACAAGCCCCCGACCGCCAGGCGCACGAGCCCGCACCCGGGCTGCGCTACGTGGACACGGCGGAACTGGGTAAAAGCATACGCATGCGCATCGGCCTGCTGCAGAAAGGGGACAGTCCCGATCAGCTGCAACTGGGCGATGACGTCCCCGGAGCCATGGCCGAGCAGTTGCTGAAGCTGCTGCACCGGCTGTGGTGTGAGGACAAACCGCCACGCTCACCACCGCGCCGGAGCGCCACCGGCACCACCGCATTCACCGTCGGCATGGGCGCCTTGCACTTCTACATCATGGGCATGCCGTTTCGCCAGCCTGGGGAAACCAAGGGATTTTCCAAGGCGCAACACGAGGAAATCGCGACCTTTGGGCGCACCAGTACGCGTGCGGACGACGAGTACGCCCTCAGGAACGGCTTTGCCCTGGAAGATTGGCAGATACACGACGAAAGTCTGGCCGGGATGCGCCTGGAGCGCCGCTCCGGCGCAGGGCGTTTCGTTCACACACAGCTGATCGGTGTGCGTCCGCCTGACGCGCGAAACTTTGCCCTGGCCACGATACGCTGGCTGAATGTCGACCAGAATTACGCCCTGATGATGGGTCTGCAGTTGATGCCGGGCATACCTGCCGGGGTGGCCATCCGTGCCATCGGCCTGAATGCCATGAATGACAAGTTTGTTCCCGCCCTGATGCTGTCGGCCGTTCCGGCGCTGCGCTCGCCTGAATCGCTGGTATTGCCGGTAGGCTGGTACCGGCCCAAGCGCGTCATCGAGCTTTACTCCGAAAAATCGCGCCAGGTGCTGCTCAGTGCCGTACTGGAGCGCGGATCCGACTTCGAACGCGTCGCTTTCGAAGCAGCGTAGCCCGGCCCAAGCCGGGTACGACCTGATCAATGCCGTCCGCGCCCGGGAGGGGCGCAGCATGCGGACCCCGTCCGCATGGGATCCATTGGAGAAACGATGATGCAACAGAGCGAATCCCTCCCCGCCCTCAAGCCCAAATATCCGGACCTGAAAAGTTGTGAAGTCTGGCTGGCAGCCGCACCCATGGGGGACCCGCGGCAGGCCTGTGCCGCATGGCTGACCCTGATCGAGGAACTCGCCGATGCCCCGCCGGCACGCCACTCCTGGCAGCAGATCCTCGAGACGCTGCTGCCTCGAGTGTTGGCCGCCATCAGCGAGCAGACCCGGCGATTTGCCGCGCGACCACTCCCGCTTTCAGCCCCCAACGAGCTCGCTTTTGGCCAGGTCAGCGACCTGTGGCAGGCCTTGCTGCACAGCTACCGCAGCCTGCTGCGCGCCGCAGTGGATGCAGGCGACAGCCACGATGCACTGGTACTGCCCGCGTCACGTTCGACTACCTTCGCCTCGGAACTGATGGCCGCCTGCCTGCTGGCGCGGCGCGAGGTCAGTGCGGATCTGTGGCAGTGGTTGCACGTCAACTATGCCTTTGCCGAAGCGCGGGGCATCGCCGACATCCCGGTCGGCAACAATGCAGGCGGGAGTTGTGCTGCCGCCTATGTGCACGCCCTGCTGTTCTCGCTGGCACGACCGCATGCACTGTCGCTGCGGGATGCCTTGTGGGCTCGCGCCTGGGCGAGGCGCTTTGCCCACCGCGTACACATCACCCCCGTCGGCCCGGATACCACCGCGCCCCGTGACGCCCGCCTGGCCCATGCCTATGCCGTCAATCTTGGCAGCGATGCCGGCCCTTTCTGGCGACCCACCCACGATCTGCTGGGTGAGCCCGGTGCAATCGACTCGCCACTGCGCTTTCTCGACACGCAGCCGCTGGCCCATTCACTGCGCAAGCGGCTGCGCCTGCTCGAAGCTGGCGAAGATCCGGCAACACTGGGGCTTGGTAAAGACTGCAGCCAGCCCGGGGCGGGTGCACTGCTGCGGCAACTGCTGCACGCCTGGTGCGCAGCGCCGCCCGTGCCGCAGTTCCCACGTCGGAGCGTCAATGTGCGCCACGCCATTGCCTCGGTCGCCGTGGGTCTCCCAGCCGCCCACCTGGCCACCGGTGGCCGCCCCCCGGCCAGGGAAACCCGGCAATGGCGCTATTCACGCCGCGCGTTCGAACACCTCTACACCTTCCAGCAGGCAACGGCACCCGAACAGGAGCACACACCGCTGACTCAACCTCCGGGACTCGAGCGCTGGCAGGTACTGGACCAGAGCGCCTTCGGCTTTCGCCTGCGTACAGCAGGCACAACCCGCATTGCGCACCGGCAACTGCTGGCACTTCAGGCAGGCGGCAGCAACCGTTTTCTGCTCGCCGACGTGCGCTGGCTGACGCAATCAGCAAAAGAGGGGGTCAGTCTTGGGGTGCAGGTATTTCCCGGCCTGCCACATGCCTGCTCTGCCCGTGCCTGCAGCGCAGACCCTGCGGGCACGGAGGATTGTTCCGTCGCATTCGTGCTGGCCTCGGTGAATGGTGCGCTGCCCTCCCTGATACTGCCGGCGGGGGCCTATCAGCGGGACAAACGCCTGGAACTGCAAATAGATGGGGACGTGCTGAGCGTGCGCCTGGCCGGACTGCTGGATCGCGGCGTTGACTTTGACCGGGTGAGCTATGCGCCCGCAGACTGAGCGGCAGGGATATCCTCCCCGGCACGCACACGGTGAACCGGAATCACGGCCTTGAAACAACTGCCCTTGCCCGGTTCGCTGTCGACCTCCAGCACGGCCTCGTGGCGGTTGAGCACATGCTTGACGATGGCCAGGCCGAGGCCGGTGCCACCGGTTTCCCGCGAGCGGCTGTGATCGACCCGATAGAAGCGTTCGGTCAATCGCGGAATGTGGCGACGTTCTATGCCTATGCCACTGTCGCTGACGGCGATTTCGCCTTCACCTGACTCCCGAATACGCCACGCAATGCTCACCCGTCCTCCCTCGGGCGTATATCGGATGGCATTGGACATGAGATTGCCGCAGACAGAACGCAAGTCCTTGTCATCACCGAGGACCAAGGCAGCCGGCCCGGCTTGCACCTCGATGCTGTGCCGGCCACCGGACAGCGCGAGCGCTTCGGCCTGCGCAGCGGCCAGCAGGGCGGCCGCGCTCACCGGGGTACGTGATGCCTGCCCCGGGGCCGATTCCAGTGCGGAAAGTGTCAGCAAATCCTCGATCAATTGCAACATCCGGTCAGTCTGCTGACGCATCAACTGCATCACCTCGCGCCGCCGAATTTCAGTGAACGGTACTTCCCCGTCAGACAGCGTTTCCACAAACCCGTGCACGACAGTCAACGGCGTCTTCAACTCATGCGACACATTGGCAACGAAGTCCCGGCGCATGCCCTCGATGCGTTCTGCCTGGGTGACATCGCGCGAAAGTAGCAACTTGCGCTCCTGGCCATAGGGAACAACCCGCAGGCTGAGCACCAGGCCTTCGCCACGCGCAATCCTCAGCACCAGCGGCTGGTCAAAGCGCTCGCCTGCAAGGTAGGCAGCCAGGTCGGGTGCCCGCACCAGGTTGAGCAACGACAGGCCGGCATCGCGCCTGGCCTCGATTTCGAAGAATCGCTCTGCCGTGGGATTGCACCACTCGATGCGTTGATGGGCATCCAGGATCACCACGGCGTCGGGCATGGCAGAGGCCGCCGAGCGGAAGCGCGCCAGCTCTGCGGCGATCTCCTCGCGCTCATGACTGGTCTGCCGATCAAGCCGGTACAAGCCGGAAAACACCTCCTCCCACATTCCCGAGCCCTGCGGCACCGGGCCATGCGGGGCCTGCAGCCAGCCCGACAGCCGCGCCAGATGATGGGCATGGCGCAAGGTCACCATCAGGAGCACCACCGTCGACAGCGTCCATGCCCACGTCGCGCCGAATAAAAGGCCGACTGCGAACGCGCAGAATGCCACCCCGGCCAGTTGCATGGCCGTGCGCGTCCAGATCAGTCGCTTTTGGCTGTTCAAGGGACTCCAGGAGAAGATCAGGCCATGGCATGAAGGCGGTGACCGTCACCGCCGCACTGCACATTCTAGGGCAGCGGGGATGCAGCCTGCTTCAGTACCTCCTGGCGCGGTGACAGACGGTAACCGCTGCCGCGTACGGTCTCGACCAGCCGATCATGCCCGGACGTTTCCAGTGCCTTGCGCAGCCGCCGGATGTGCACGTCCACGGTGCGTTCCTCGACGAACACATGGTCACCCCAGACCTGGTCCAGAAGCTGGGTGCGGGAATGCACGCGTTCAGGGTGCGTCATCAGAAAATGCAACAGTCGAAATTCCGTCGGTCCGAGTTGCAGCTGCAGCCCGTCAGCACTCACACGATGACTGACAGGATCGAGCCGCAAGCCGGCCGTCTCGACCACCTCATCGGTGAGTTGCGGCGAGCGCCGGCGCAGCACTGCCTTGATGCGGGCCATCAGCTCGCGTGGTGAAAAAGGCTTGGTGACGTAGTCGTCTGCCCCCGCCTCCAGACCCGTGACCTTGTCTGATTCGGCGCCGCGTGCCGTCAGCATCAGGATGGGAATGTCACGAGTGCGCTCGTTTCCGCGCAGCTTCTTCGCAAAGGATGGACCGGACTGGCCAGGCAACATCCAGTCGAGCAGCACCACATCGGGGAGCACCTCGCGCACCAGCCGCTCGGCCTGCTCGGCGTCGAGCGCACGCATGACGGCATAGCCCGCATGCTCAAGATGAACCGCGAGCAGCTCCTGAATC
>CAIPGJ010000436.1 GCA_903864555.1 uncultured Pseudomonadota bacterium
ATGGAGGGCACGCAGTACATGAACTCGTCCATGCTGGGCAGCAGCTTGCCGACCTTGGACGTGAACACCTCACGCTTGTCGCCCTGCTCGAGGTTCAGGATGATCTCGGCAAAGCCGAAAGTGCCCATGGCGATGGCCACGAAGCCCAGACCATCCGACAGTTCCGGCACACCGAAAGTAAAGCGGGCCACGCCCGAGTTCACGTCGGTGCCGATCAGGCCGAGCAGCAACCCGAGCACTACCATGGCGACCGCCTTGATGACCGACCCGTGTGCCAGCACCACGGCGCCCACCAGGCCGAGCACCATGAGCGAGAAGTATTCGGCAGGACCGAACTTCAGCGCCACCTCGGCCAGCGGCGGCGCCGCCACCGCAATCAGCAGCGTCGCGGCTGAACCGGCGATGAAGGAACCGATCGCCGCCATGCCCAGCGCCGGTCCGGCGCGACCCTGTCGCGCCATCTGGTAGCCGTCCAGCATGGTAATGGCCGACGATGTCTCGCCGGGAAGATTGACCAGGATGGCCGTGGTGGAACCGCCGTACTGCGCGCCGTAGTAGATGCCGGCCAGCATGATCAGCGCCGAGGTCGGCGACAGGGTGAAGGTCACCGGCAGCAGCATGGCGATGGTGGCCAGCGGCCCGATGCCGGGCAGCACACCGATCAGCGTGCCCAGCAGCACGCCGATGAAGCAGTACCAGAGGTTGGTGAGGCTCAGCGCAACGCTGAAACCGAGACCCAGATTGCTCAGTAATTGTTCCATGCCTACCCCCTCAACTCAGGCCAAACCGGGAACGGCAAGCCTAACCCGTAGACGAATGCTGCTGCCGAGAATATCGCCAGACCGATGGCGAGCCCGGTGATTTCCTTCCACTTGAACTCATGGCCGGCCAGCGCGGCCCCGAAAATCAGGATGAAGGTGGTAATTACCAGGCCTAGCGGCTTGAGCAGGTAGCCGAAGAGGATTGTCACCAGCAGGATCATCGACAGTGAGCGCTTGCCGAAGGAGGAGAAGAACAGGACGATGGCCACACCGTTCACAGCCAGCGCGATCCATGGTGAGATCCCCACGAGGAATTTCTGCTGCCAATAGGCCAGCCCGCCGATGACAATGCTCGCGATGAAGACCATCGTGCGGAACTCGAACAGCCTGAACGAATGCACGATGTGCGACTTGAAGGAGCGCACCACTACGAAGATTCCGAGAAGCACCAGCAGGCCGCCCAGCCAGGTCGGGAAATACGCCGGCCCCATCCGCAGTGCCGAACCCATGGAATAGTTCTGCGCGACGATCACGAAAGCCGCCCCGAAGCCGATGTACATCAGGCCAGCCCAGAAATCCTTGCCGTTCTTGATTTGCATGAAACCTCCTCCTCACAGGACGCGGCGTATTCTGCCATGATTGCCATGCTCATTGCCATTGCAATTTTCGCTGCACTTCGCGCGAACCACGCAAAAACAACTGTTCAGGTCTTTGTCAGCCTCACCCGTATCGACGCCACCCCCAGGCCCGATTCTGCGACCGCATCAATTCTCTCCCTCCTCCTTGTCCATGTAGGCGACAAGGCGCGCACTGGTCTGGCGCAGTCGCTGCGAGAGCATCATCACCAGTTCCATGAGGATCTTCGCACCGAGGATGGGCTGCTCCAGGATGATGCGGGCCAGCGCCTCCCGGGTG
>CAIPGJ010000437.1 GCA_903864555.1 uncultured Pseudomonadota bacterium
CGGCGCTCACAGGCCCATCTCCGCATAAGGTACGAAGTCCACCAGTTCGCCCTTGCGGATCACTCCTTTGGCCGGGTTATCCACCAGGCCATCGGCCCAGGCCGTCGAGGACAGCACCGCCGAATCCTGGGTTCGGTACAGGTCCAGCCCGCCTGAGCGGTTCCAGCGTACACGCAGGAATTCACGCCGCGCATCCGGCTGCAACCAGTCGAAATCGGCCCGCACCTTGAGACTGCGCGGCACGACATCGGTCATGCCCTGGGTCCGCAACACGAAGGGCCGCACGAACCAGAGGAAGGTGACGAAGCTCGACACCGGGTTTCCCGGCAGGCCGATGAAAGCCGCCTTGCCCACCCTGCCATAGGCCAGCGGACGGCCCGGCTTCATGGCGATGCGCCACATCAGCAGTTCGCCTTCGGCCTCCACGGCCGGTTTGACGAAATCCGCCTCGCCCACCGACACCCCGCCGTTGGTGACGACAATGTCGCATTCGGCTGCCGCGCGGCGCAGCACCTCGCGCATTACCTCCAGACTGTCGGGAACGATGCCGTAATCGAACACCTCGCACCCCAGCGCCTCAGCCAGCCCGGTGAGGGTGAAGCGGTTGGAGTTGTAGATGCTGCCCGGCCTGAGAATCTCGCCCGGCATCTGCAATTCGTCCCCCGGGAAAATCAGGCCTACGCGCAAACGCCGGAATACCTTCAGCGAGGCAATGCCCACCGATGCCGCCAGCCCCACCTGCTGCGGCTTCAAGCGCACTCCGCGTGGCAGCATGGCGACGCCCTTCTGCACATCCAGGCCCGCCACCCGGACCCAGTCACCCAGCCTGGGCACCGCGTTGAACACCACCTCATCCCCCTCGGCCGTGGTGTCCTCCTGCATCACGATGGTGTCGGCCCCTGCCGGTATCGGTGCCCCGGTGAAGATCCGCGCCGTGGTGCCCGCCTCGAGCGCCCCACCCACCGCGCCAGCCTGGATCCGCTGGCTGATCCTGAGCCGGGTGCCGGCTGCCGGGATGTCGGCCACACGCACGGCATAGCCATCCATGCCGCTGTTGTCCATGGGCGGCACGTCCATGCCCGACTGCAGCGGCTCGGCCAGCACGCGCCCGATCGCCTTCAGCGTCGCCACCTCCTCGACCTCATCCACCGGACGGGCTCCGGCCAACAGGCGTTCCAGCGCCTCTTCAACGGACAGCAAACCCTTGTTCATTGCCTGGCTTCCTTGTTCATCGCTTCATTCTACTGATCAAGGGCGCTCGCCCCCTTGCCTTCCCGTTCAGGGGCGGGTCCCCACGGGCGTCGCAATCTGCGCTTCTTCCAGCACCTGGCCCCGCACCACCTCCAGCACCCGGGTGGCGAGCCGATCGACTTCATAGCGAACATGACTGACGAATACCATGGGTATCGCGATCTCATCGCGCAAACGCACCAGATGCATGAGGATCTCCTCTCGTCGAGCGGCATCCAGCGATGCCAGCGGCTCATCCAGCAGCAACAGGCGTGGCTGCGACAGCAGCGCGCGGCCGATGGCCACCCGTTGCTTTTCCCCGCCGGACAGCCATGCCGGGCGGCGGTCCAGCAAGGCACCCAGGCCCAGCAGATCGACAACATGGTCGAACTCGGCGGACTGTGATCGCGCCTCGCGCCGGAACCAGCCCGCAAAGCGCAGGTTCTGCCGCACCGACAAATGCGGGAACAGGCGGCCTTCCTGGAAGACATAGCCGAAGCGCCTTTCCTCGGCAGGGATGAACACGTCTGCCCGGTCATCGAACAGCACCCTCCCGTCCAGGCTGATGCGCCCTGACTGTGGCTTCACCAGCCCGGCGATGGCATTCACCAGCGTGGTCTTGCCTACGCCGGACTCGCCAAACAATGCAGTCACCCCGCCGCCGCAGTCAAAGCGTGCCGCCAGGCGGAAATCACCCTGGATCAGTTCAATGTCGACCGATAGCGTCATAACCCAATACCTGTCGGCTGGCCCGTCGCACCAGTGTTTCGGACACCAGCAGCGCCCCGATCGAAATGAGCACGGAGATGACACACAGCCTGAGCGCCTGTTCGTCCCCGCCGGGCACCTGCGTGTAGGTGTAGATGGCCAGCGGCAGCGTGCGTGTCTCGCCGGGAATGTTGGAGACGAAGGTGATGGTGGCGCCGAACTCGCCCAGGCTGCGCGCAAAGGACAGCAGCGTGCCCGTCACCACCCCGGGCAGCGACAGCGGCAAGGTCACGGCGAGGAATCGCCCCCACACACCCGCCCCCAGCGTGCGGGCTGCCTGCTCCAGCTTCGGGTCTATGGTCTCCATGGACAGACGTATCGCCCGCACCATCAGCGGGAAGCCCATCACCGCACAGGCCAGCGCGGCGCCAGCCCAGCTGAACACCACCGTCATGCCGAACCAGTCATACAGCAGGCTGCCCAGCGGGCCCTTGCGCCCGAGCGTCAGCAGCAGCAGATAGCCCACCACCACCGGTGGCAGCACCAGCGGCAGGTGCACCAGCGCGTCGAACAGGCTCTTGCCAGGGAAGCTGGTGCGCGCCAGCAGCCAGGCCACCGCCAGTGCAAACGGCAGACTCACGGCCACGCTCCACAGCGCCACCTTCAAGCTGAGGGAGATGACCTCCCATTCGGCGGGGCTTAGTGCTGCGATAGGCATGCATCACTCCGCAGTGACAAAGCCATTCCTCTGCCAGATGACCCAGGCTGCTGTGCCACGCAGGTGGGCCAGCAATGCCGGTGCCTCCGGATGGCGGCTGCCCGCCAGGATGGCCGCGGGATAGACGATGGGCGGATGCAGCCGGGCTGCAAAAGTGCCGGCAATGCGCACGCCCCTGTCGGCGACGGCATCGCTGCGGTAGACGATGCCCAGCGGCACTTCACCGCGCGAGACCAGCAACAGCGCTGCCCGCACGTTCTCGGCCAGTGCCAGCCTGCCCGACACGCTCTGCCACACGCCGAGGGACTGCAGCGCCGCTTTGCCATACTTCCCGGCCGGCACGCTGTCCGGGTCCGCCATGGCCAGGCGCCCCTGCCCCGGGACTGTGTCCAGCACCGTGGCCAGCGCCACACCGGGAACCAGATCCACCTTGACCGAAGCAGCGGCCGGGGCAACCAGCACCAGGCTGTTGCGCAGCAGGTTCAAGCGCGTTGCCGATTGGAGCGCACCTCGTTTGTCGAGGTAATCCATCCAGTCGAGGTCAGCCGGAATGAACAAGTCCGCCGGTGCGCCATTCTCGATCTGCCGCGCCAGGGCCGAACTGGCCGCATAGGACACCACCGCCCTGCCGCCGGGTCCTGCCGCCACGATGCCATCGAGCGCTGTCTGCAGGCTGGCTGCGGCAAACACCCTCACCGGTTGGGCCTGCGTCGTGGCGACGGGCAGGCAGAGCGCGGCCATCAGCAACAGTTTTCGCAGGCTATGCATGCTCGGGGATTCCGTTCCCTGGTCTCGATCGTGTCGGCTTCGACAGCGTTATATTCTACGGTATACAGCGTGTTCCCGGACGAGCGTCGCTGCCCTATGGCGGCCAACTGACGGGCATGTCACCACCAAGCCTCAATGGGGCTTCCACCAGTGTGTTCACCCTGCTCCACAAGGCAGGCATCATCACCGGCTCCACGCAACCGGATAGCCGCTGAGGTATCCTTGCCCCTCCACGGCATCAGCCACCACGGGCGACACAAGAGGAGACCGCAATGTCAGAACAGAAAATCGAGACCGGCACGGAACAGCTGCTCTACACCATCAGCAGCGAAGGCGTCGGCACCATCACCCTGAACCGCCCGGAAGCGCGCAATGCCTTCTCCAACGAAATGCGCGAAGCCCTGGTGGGCGCCATCGGCAATGCACTCGCCAACCGCGATGTCGGCGTGATCCTGCTGACCGGCGCGGGCACCGCCTTCTGCGCTGGTGGCGACGTCAAGGGCATGGGCGGCCGCAAGGAGCAGGTGAGCGACGAAGAGCGCCTGCGCGAAATGAAGGCCCGCCATCGCGGCGTCACCGGCGCCATGGTCGGCTCGAACAAGCCCATCATTGCCGCCATCCCCGGTCCGGCCGTGGGCGCGGGCCTGGCGCTGGCGCTGGCCTGCGACGTGCGCATCGCCGCTGCGTCCGCCTTCCTCAGCACCGGCTATTCCAAGATCGGCCTGTCCGGCGACTACGGCATTGCCTGGCTGCTGATCCGCACCGTGGGTGAAGCGCGTGCGCGCGAACTGATGCTGACCTGCGAGCGCGTCACCGCCGAGCGCGCCGAGCGCCTCAACCTGGTCAACATGGTGGTGCCCGATGCCGACTTTCGCCAGAAGGCCGCGGAGTTTGCCTCCAACATCGCCGCCGGTCCCCGCCTTGCCTATCGCAGCATCAAGGAAAACCTCAACGAAGCGCGCGCCATCGATTACCTCACGGCCATCGACCACGAAGCCGAACGCCTGGTGCCGCTCAACAAGACCAACGACCACAAGGAAGCGGTCAAGGCCTTCGTCGAGAAACGCAAGCCGGTGTTCAGCGACCGCTGCTGAGCAGACCGCACGTCGGCGCCCTGCTGCGGCGCCGGCGGCGGCAACGGCGGCGACCTGAGGCTGGCGCAGCCCAGGGGGCATCGATCCCCGCAGATCAATCAGCCTTACCCGAATATTGTGATCAATTGAAGACGCCTGCCCGCTCCATCAGTAAAGCCGCGGATGAATTGTGATCATCCACCTTGGCGGGATCCACCACCCCCCGGCTTCCTGAGCAGCCCTGCATACGTCGCCACATCCTTGTCGATGGCCTTCGACGCCTTGTCCTCCATGCGCCGGAAG
>CAIPGJ010000438.1 GCA_903864555.1 uncultured Pseudomonadota bacterium
TGACTTGCCGACCGACCCACGCCACCAGCGGGTGCCGAACTTGGTCTTTTGGGCATGCCCGACGATGATCAGGTCGGCCTGGATTTCCATGGCCAGGCGGCAGATCTCCTCCACAGGCTCACCCACCGAGAGATGGCCGGTCACACTGAAACCGCGCTCCTCCAGATGCGAGATGCCCTCGTAGAGGATCTCCTGGGCGCGGGTCTTTTCTTCCTCGATCAATTCCTCGGGAAGGAAACCCTCGGTCAGAAACATGTTGGCCGGCATGCCGGCCACTGCCAGCAGATGCGCGTCCGCCTTGGTGAAAACTGCCATTTCCCTGCAGGTGAGCAAGGCAGCGCGTCCCTCGACCGAGCCGTTATAAGCAATCAGAATGCGTTTGAACATGGTGTGCACTCCAGCAAAAAGACCAACGATTGAAAGCGCCACCCGGGCGCCCGCTCACTGCCATGCGTCAGTACAGACAACCAACAGTTCACTCGACGCGGCAGTCATGCCCACCCATCATCCCTGCCGATTGTGAAGAAGCCGTTAAGGGCTGGCGACGACACACCGGGCAAGAAAATCGGGACAAGGGGACTGTCACGTCTTCCGCAGCAACGACCTCCACGCATCGCCTGGAGCCAATGCTGCCATACAGCCTGGTGAGGTCTTGCATGCTTCCCTCCAGGTGAACCTGCCATTCCACATTATTCCCGGCTCCCTGCGACCTGTTCATGGACAGGCCTGTTGAAGGAATCCGGTCCAGCCGTGATACGCACTTTGCATACTTCCGGCTGTCACGTCAATCTGTAGATTCGGCCCGGAAATGCACCTGTTGCTGCGCTATCATTGCTGCTGTCGCCCCATTCGATCACCAACCCCTGAAAACCATGCCATGACCGCCAACGACAAGACCAGAAATCGCGCCCGTTTCGTCTGGGAGGACCCTCTCCTGCTGAGCGCCCAGATCACCGATGATGAGCGCATGGTCCAGGAGGCTGCCCGTGCCTACGCCCAGGACAAGCTGCTCTCCCGGGTCACCGACAGTTTTCGCAACGAAAAGACCGATCCGGCCATTTTCAGGGAAATGGGCGAACTGGGCCTGCTGGGCCCGACCATCTCCACCCAGTACGGTGGCTCCGGGCTGAACTACGTCTGCTACGGACTCATCGCCCGTGAGGTGGAACGGGTCGACTCGGGCTTCCGATCCATGATGAGCGTGCAAAGCTCGCTGGTCATGGTGCCCATCGAAACCTTTGGCTCCGACGCGCAAAAGGCCAAATACCTGCCGAAACTGGCCAAGGGCGAGTGGATCGGCTGCTTCGGGCTGACAGAACCCGACTACGGCTCGGACCCGGGCAGCATGATCACCCGCGCCAAGAAGGTGGCTGGTGGTTACAGCCTGAGTGGCGCCAAGATGTGGATATCCAATGCTCCCATCGCCGATGTGTTCGTCGTGTGGGGCAAGACCGAAGACGAGGTGATACGCGGCTTCATCCTCGAAAAGGGCGCCAAGGGCCTTTCGGCCCCGACCATCAAGGGCAAGGTTGGCCTGCGCACATCGATCACCGGGGAAATTCTCATGGACAACGTCTTCGTCCCCGAAGAGAACCTGCTGCCCGGCGCGGAAGGCCTCAAGGGACCGTTCACCTGCCTGAACTCGGCCCGCTACGGCATCGCCTGGGGCGCACTGGGAGCCGCCGAGGACTGCTGGCACCGCGCGCGCCAGTATGTGCTGGACCGCAAGCAGTTCGGCCGGCCGCTCGCCGCCAATCAGCTGATCCAGAAGAAACTGGCCGACATGCAGACCGAAATCACGCTCGGCCTGCAAGGCTGTCTGCGCCTGGGCCGCATGAAGGACGAAGGCACGGCCTCGGTCGAGATCACCTCCATCATGAAGCGAAATTCCGCTGGCAAGGCCCTGGATATCGCCCGCCTCGCCCGGGACATGATGGGTGGTAACGGCATTTCCGACGAATTTGGTGTCGCCCGCCATCTGGTCAACCTCGAGGTGGTCAATACCTACGAAGGCACCCACGATGTGCATGCGCTCATCCTTGGTCGTGCGCAAACCGGCATACAGGCATTTTCCTAGAGGAAACAAAATGGCCCACCGTCGACCCCGCCGCAACACCCTGCGACGCTCTGTCGAGGAGGCCATGCGCCTGCGCCTGTCCAGTGAGGCCGGTGCCCACGGCAGCCAGAGCCAGCCGGTCATGGCCGACCTCTTTCCTGTCGAACTGGATGCTGCCATCGACAAGGCACTGAAGGACCTGGGGCCCAAGCCGGAACCGGCTCACTGAAACCTTTCGGGCAATCCCGGTGAACCACGGGCCCCAGGAGCATGAGCATGCCCATCGGCCTGGTTCCGACCCGCATGCCGGTCACCACGGTCACCAAAGCGTCCATGGTGACCATGGGCACCATGGGCACCCTCACCACGGCCACGCCGGTAACAGCCGTGGCTACGCGGTGGGCTTTGCGCTCAATCTGGCATTCGTTCTCATCGAGTTCACCACCGGCTTACTGACCCACTCGCTGTCCCTGCTGGCAGATGCCGGACACAATCTCTCGGACATCATCGCGCTGGCCCTGGCCTGGGGCGCTGTGGTGCTGGCGCGCCGCAAGCCAAGCTCACGCTACACCTATGGCTTGCGCGGCACCTCGATCTGGGCTGCCTTGATTAATGCCCTGCTGCTGGTGCTGGCGTGTGGCGGCATTGCCTGGGAGGCTCTATTGCGCCTTGGCAACCCCCAACCGGTCTCCGCCCTGCCCGTGATTGCGGTGGCCGCCATCGGCGTGCTCATCAACACCGCAACCGCGCTGATGTTCATGCGAGATAGCCACAAGGACCTCAACCGGCGCGGGGTCTATCTGCACATGCTGGCTGACGCTGCAGTGTCGCTGGGCGTGGTGGTCTCCGCCCTGCTGATGATGTGGACAGGCTGGCTCTGGCTGGACGCCGCCACCAGCCTGGTCATCGTCCTCGTCATACTGGCGGGCACCTGGGGTCTGCTGCGTGACGCTGCCAACATGAGCCTGCTGGCCGTTCCACCCTCAGTGGACTCCGCCGCCGTGGCCGCCTACCTCCGCCAGAGCCCGGGGGTGACAGAACTGCATGACCTGCACATCTGGTCCATCAGCACTTCGGAAACCGCCCTGACCGCACACCTGGTGGTGCCGGGTACACGACCTGGGGACGAGTTTTACGCCCGACTGGCCGCCGACCTGGAAGAAAAATTTGGCATTCAGCACGTCACCGTGCAAGTGGAAAGCGGCGACGCCAGGCATCCCTGCCGGCTGGCATCGGATGATGTGGTCTGACGCTGGATGATCCTGTTGCGATCCGAAGCGCATTCCCCCTGTGGGCTCACTGAAAACCAGCGCTCTCAGAACACATCCAAGGGGTGAAGAGGGGATGTTCTCCCCGGCTTACAGCCCGTACTTCTTGCGACTGCGCGGAGGAATCAGAGCGCGCACCTTGTCCAGCAGCGTGCGTGATGCCTCGGCATTGGCCGGACCGGCTGCCTTGGCGCCGGCAATCAGGGCCACCAATTCATCGCGCGTCAGCAACAGTGGTGGAACCTCGGGGGTATCCCCCAGTGAGTAGCCAACATTGGTGGTGCCGCGGATCGGCACGCCCGCACCGCGCAGGCGTTCAATGTCGCGATGCACCGTGGGCTTGGACACGCCCAGGGTTTCAGCCAGCGATGTCGCTGTCACCGTGCTGCCAGAGGAAAGTTCCAGATATAGTTGGGTCAGACGTTCGCCACGCATCGTGTACCTCCATCCATGGGATCTTTAAATATTATCAGTTTAAGGGGCTTCTGTCGAATGACAACACATCCCGTCGCTCATTGTGATCAATGCCCTCTTCTCCGAGGAGCCACGCATGGCCGCTGAAGACACAGGCGGAGATGGCCGCATCCGCTGCGGCTGGTGCCTCGCCTTTCCTGCCTATGTGCGCTACCACGACGAGGAATGGGGCGTGCCCCAGCATGACGACCGGCGACTGTTCGAGTTCCTGATTCTGGAAGGTGCCCAGGCCGGCCTCTCATGGTCGACCATCCTCAACAAGCGCGCGGGTTATCACCGGGCATTTGCCGCGTTCGACGCACGCAAGGTGGCCCGTTTCGGCCCGCCGGATGTGGAGCGTCTGATGCAGGATGCCGGCATCGTCCGAAATCGACTGAAGATCGGATCTGCCATCAGCAATGCCAGGGCTTTTCTTGCGGTGCAAAAGGAATTCGGCTCCTTTGCTGCCTATCACTGGCAGTTCACCAGCGGCAAACCCATCATCAATCGCTGGAAATCACTGAAGGATGTGCCGGCCAGCACGGCTGAATCAGACGCCATGAGCCGGGATCTCAAGAAGCGGGGATTCCGTTTCGTCGGGTCCACCATCTGTTATGCCCACATGCAGGCCACCGGCATGGTCAACGACCACCTCGAAA
>CAIPGJ010000439.1 GCA_903864555.1 uncultured Pseudomonadota bacterium
CGGCATGCCTTTGCCACCCACCTGCTCAATCACGGTGCTGACCTGCGCGTGGTGCAGATGCTGCTGGGGCATGCGGACATCTCCACCACGCAGATCTACACGCATGTGGCGCGCGAGCGCCTCAAGCAGTTGCACCAGAAGCATCATCCGAGAGCATAATTGCTTTGATCATCCAATGATAGCCTGCACAATTATCCATATTTGATAATAATGAGGCGGCCGGATGGTGCTCCCTGGCCATCTCAGGTGGGGTCGCGGCTGCGCTCCACGCACACACCGACCTTGCGCGATTCGCGCAGCACACCGGGCTTGGTGATGCTCACGCGCACCCTGGGTGCGCCGAATTCATCCATCAGGGTGCGGGCGATGTGATCGGCCAGCACTTCCACCAGGCCGAAGTGCTCCGCGGCGAGCAGTGCCCTGAGCCGCTCCACCACGGTGGCGTAGTTGATGGTGTCGGCCACCTTGTGCGAGGTGAAAACCGCTGGTCCGGGCAAGCCCATCTCGATATCCAGTTCCACGGTCTGCGGCGCAGCCTTTTCGTACTTGTACAGGCCGACGCGCGCTGGCAGGCGCAATTCACGTATGAAGATGAAATCCATCGGGGGCGTGACCTTGATGTGGGTGATCGCTGGGGTGATCGATTGGGGATGATCGGATGCAGGCGCGCCTGCCTTACAATTCTCCCTTAAACAACGGAGGGTTGCTTGCCTGTGACTGCGTTCATGCCCCTCGCCATCTTTGCCATCGCCGCCTATCTGATCGGCTCGCTGTCGTTTGCGGTGATCGTCAGCCGCGCCTTCGGCTTGCCCGATCCGCACTCCTACGGCTCGGGCAATCCCGGTGCCACCAATGTGCTGCGCACCGGCCGCAAGGTGGCCGCCCTGCTCACGCTGCTGGGGGATGGTGGCAAGGGCTGGCTGGCGGTGTTTCTCGCCATCCACTTTGCACCGGCGCAAGGGCTGGGCAGTGAAGCCGTCGCCGCGGCGACCATCGCGGTGTTCCTCGGCCACCTCTATCCGGCGTTCTTCGGCTTTCGCGGCGGCAAGGGTGTGGCCACCGCGCTGGGCATACTGCTGGCACTCAATGGCTGGCTGGGGCTGGCGGCGCTGGCAACCTGGGTGATCATGTTCGGGGTGTTCCGCATTTCCTCGCTGTCGGCCATCACGGCTGCGGCGCTGGCCCCCGTCTATGCATGGTGGCTGCTGGGCGCCGGCCTGATGACGCTGTCGGTGGCGGTGATGTCGGTGCTGCTCTTGGTGCGCCATGCCGGCAACATCCGCAGGCTGCTGTCAGGAGAAGAGGGACGGGTGGGCAAATCGAAAGCCGCCGGCCAGCATTCCGGGGCGACGTCGTCGCCCGCCGATGAACCGGGGCAGGCACACTAAGCACTGGCACAGACGGGCTGTGCGCCCTTGTCCTGGTGCATCCCGCACGTATCAGGAAAGACCTTGCCGTGCTGTCCTGGGGACAGGGCTTATAGGGTGTTTCCCTGCGCTGGCTGGACCGGTGTTCCGCTGGCTGTCGCTGGTGCTTCGAGCGACGACAGCTCCCAGCGTGCCTTGACACTGAAACCGGCTGGCGTGATCGGGCTGGCCGTGTTGGCGGGGCTGGACTCGGCTTGCGCGGCCAGTCGCAGTGCCCCGGCGAAGGCGATCATGGCGCCATTGTCGGTACACAGTTCGAATTCGGGGTAGTACACGCGAAAGCGCCCGGCTCGGGCGGCTTCGTCCAGCGCCGCCCGCAATGCCCGGTTGGCGCCCACGCCACCCGCCACCACCACGGCCTTGAGGCCGCAACGACGCAGGGCTGCGCGCGTTTTTGCCACCAGCACGTCCACTACGGCCTGCTGGAATTCCGCAGCGATGTCGGCGCGCGTCTGCTCGCTGGCCGGGGTGTCGGCATTGGCCTTGCGCCAGGCCAGTGACACGGCGGTTTTCAGACCGCTGAAGCTGAAATCGAGGTTTCCCTCACGTTCCATCTGCGTCAGCATGGGGCGCGGAAAACGGAAGGCCCCGCCGCGGTGACCGGGGTGCCCCTGTTCGGCGAGTTTGGCCAGCACCGGTCCGCCCGGATAGGGCAGGCCCAGCAGTTTGGCCGTCTTGTCGAAGGCCTCGCCGGCGGCATCGTCCTGGGTTTCGCCCATCAGTTCATAGCGTCCCACGCCCTCGACGCGCATCAGTTGCGTGTGGCCCCCGGACACCAGCAGGGCAAGAAAGGGGAACTGTGGTGGCTGTTTCGAGAGCAAGGGCGACAGCAGGTGGCCTTCGAGGTGGTGGATGCCGATGGCGGGTATGTCCAGTCCGGCGGCCAGTGCCGTGGCGACGCTCGCGCCCACCAGCAGCGCACCGGCCAGGCCAGGGCCACGCGTGTAGGCGATGGCATCGAGTTCATGGCGACTCATCCCTGCCCGCGCCAGCACTTCAGTGACCAGCGGGATCATGCGGCGGATGTGGTCGCGCGAGGCCAGTTCCGGCACCACCCCGCCATAGCGATCGTGCATGTCGACCTGGGAATGCAGGGCGTGGGCGAGCAGGCCCCCGGTGCTGTCATAGACGGCCACGCCGGTCTCGTCACAGGAAGATTCTATTCCCAGTATTTTCAATGGCTTGTATTCTATTTCTGGGGTGAGGGCAGGGTTTTCCGAAGGTTTCTTGCCTCTGGCATTTACCAAGGACCCGAAAGCAACTATACTACGCGGCTCTTCAACCCAAGGGATACTCGCTTCATGCCGACAGTACGCCTCAAGGAAAACGAGCCGTTCGAAGTGGCGCTGCGCCGTTTCAAGCGCACCGTGGAAAAAACCGGCCTCCTGACCGAACTGCGGGCCCGTGAGTTTTACGAGAAGCCCACGGCAGAGCGCAAGCGCAAGCTGGCCGCCGCAGTCAAGCGCCATTACAAGCGCCTGCGCAGCCAGACACTGCCCCCGAAGCTTTACTGATCCCCCCCTAGGCCACCCCACCCAAGCATGGGTGGCCGCCGGATCGATCCGGCGCGATGGAGAAGGCGCGATTGCGCGTTCCGTCGCGCCGTTTTCATTTGCAGACCGGCATGGCTGCAGCGGGTGCCGCCACCGGGCGACTGGTCCAGTGTGCCTACCCCTGTGTCCCTGATGTGCAGACGTTCTACCTGAGCCAGAAAGGATCGCAGACATGACCCTCAAAGCCCGCATCACTGAAGACATGAAAACGGCCATGAAGGCGAAGGAGGCTACGCGCCTGTCCGCCATCAGGCTGTTGCTGTCGGCCGTCAAGCAGCGCGAGGTCGACGAGCGCAAGGACATGACCGACGCTGATATCACCGCCGTGGTCGAAAAGATGATCAAGCAGCGCCGCGATTCCATCTCCCAGTTCGAGGCGGCCGGCCGACAGGATCTGGCCGACGGCGAGAAATTCGAACTGGGCGTGCTCTC
>CAIPGJ010000440.1 GCA_903864555.1 uncultured Pseudomonadota bacterium
CCGGTGGTGACGGCTTTGCTCGACACTTCGCGGATATAGCTCCATGCTAGGTCTTTGTCTTTGGCGTTGGCCAAGATCGACATGCCCCAGACCGCAGAAACAGCAGCCATCGGGACGTTGGACTTGATCAGTGCTTCGGAGCCCGGAAACTCAACCGCCTTGATTTTGCCCGGGTACTTGGAATCCCCGGGTTTGTTCATCTGCGCCCCGCGCGCAAACGTGATAACCGTGAAGGCCGCGCGGCCTTGCTGCATCCAGGTCACCTGGTCGTCGTTTTTGGTGGTCGCATAACTGCGCGGCAGTGCACCGGCCTTGAACATATCCTGCAGGGTCGCCAGCGCCTTTTCCATGGCTGCCGGTTCGGGCAGCAGCTTGAGGTCTGGACCGATGAAGTCGCCGCCATACGCACGCGCAAAGGTCACCGGGAACTCGGACAGATCGCTGGCCAGGATCATGCCGGTGACCTGGGTTCCCGCAGCGGACGTGAAGGTGCAGCGTTTGCACTGATCCACCAGCTCTTCGAGCGATTTCGGTGGTGCCTTGATGCCGCGTTCTTCCAGCAGCGCTTCGTTGTAGAACAACGCAGCCGTCGCATGGCGCACCGGTACCGACACCAGCTTGCCATCGAAGCGCATGCCCCCCACCATGCCCTGCGCGATATCGCCGAAATCTTCAATGGGCGCTTTAGCCAGGTAGTCGTCCAGCGGCAGCAACAACTTGGCGGCTGTTGGCGTGGCACGGCTGCTCACGAGGTAGCCGACTCCGAAGTCTGTTGATCCCAGGCTGGCTTCGCGGAACAAGCGATCCTGCAGCGGGTTGCTGTCGAAGGTGGTCCAGGCGGCGGTGGCACCTTGCGCAGCGCGCCATTTGCCTAGCAGGTCTCCTGCGGGGCCTTCAGTCAGGCAGACCTGGTGCACGCGGTGGGAGAGAATGTTGAGGGTCTTGCCCTGCGCCCACAGCGGGCTTGCGCCCAACATCGCGGCGGTGCCGCCTAGGGCGGATTTCAGGGTCTGTCTGCGGGTCCAGTGGATGCTCATGTTTATCTCCTAGTGTTGAATGTCAAATGCGAAGGCGGGAACGGTTCTGCGTTGTGGGGTTCAGGGAGCCGGCAGAACACAACGGTTCACCCTGTATTCTTGTGCCTGCTGCGCTTTGATACATGTTCATCCTTTCACGGCCCCACCGGTCAGGCCGGCCACCAGATGTTTCTGCATCAGCATCACGAACAGGAGGATCGGAACCAGCTGGACCGTGGACGCGGCGAACAATACGCCCCAGTCCACGCCGTCCAGCGAGCCCATCATTTCGGAGATCACCAGCGGGGCCGTCTTGGCCTTGTTAGATGTGAAGATGAACGCGAACAGGAATTCATTCCATGCATAGACAATCACGAAGACTGACACGGCCAGCATGCCCTGTTTGGCCAGCGGCCGGATGATGCTCCACAGGATCCTACTGCGGTTCGCGCCGTCCATCATCGCAGCCTCGTCCAGCTCGTAGGGAATCTGGTCGATGAAGGTGCGCATGAGGATCGTGCCCAGCGACACGAAAAATGTGGCGTACAGCAGGATTAGGATCAGGTGGGTGTCGTTCAGGCCCAGCACGTTGACCACACCAAACAGCGGCAGCGTCACCACAATGGGCGGCAACAGGCGCACCACGATCAGAAAGGTCGCGCTGCGCTGCAACAACGGCGTGCGGATGCGTGAGTACGCAAATCCGGCGGTGGTGCTAGCCACGACCACCAGGATGGTCGCGCCCGCCGTGACGACAAGGCTGTTGAAGAGCCCGCGAAAAAAATTCTGCCACTTGGCCCACAGCGCCGCGTAGTGCTGGAATGTGGGTGTGAAACTCCAGTGGGGTGGCACGGCGAAGATGTCCTGCCCTGGCTTGAACGACGCCATCACCATGAACAGGATAGGCGCCAGCGACCAGCACAGGATCACCACCACGGCAAGCGACTTGAGGGCGACGATGGTGGCAGACCTAGCGCGCATCGCCCAGGCTCTGCCGACGCAGCGCCACCAAATAGCCGGCGCCGAGCAGCAGCGAGATCAACACCATGATCCAGCCTGTGGCGGACGCTGCGCCGAAAGCGTTGAAGGTAAACGCCTCTTGGTACAGGTACACACCCACCACTTCTGTCTGGCGCGCCGGGCCACCACCGGTGAGCAACCAGACCTCGGAGAAGATGCGAAAGACAAAGATATAGCGGAATAGCATCGCCAGCAGGATGGCGGGCATCAGTAGCGGCAGCGTGATGCTGCGAAACGCTTGCCACGCTGTGGCACCGTCGATACGTGCGGCCTCGTACAACTCGCCAGGAATGGATAGACGTGCCGCATACAGGATGAGGAACGTGAACGGCAGGTTCAGCCACACGGATAGCAGTGACACCAGCGCCAGCCCGTGGTTCGGGTCGATAGACCACTCCAGTGGTGGCAGCCCCAACGCCTGGAGCCCGAGATTGACCGGGCCGGCCTGGGCGTCGAACAGGAAACGCCAGATCACCGCAGCCGAGACCTCGCTCACCGCATACGG
>CAIPGJ010000441.1 GCA_903864555.1 uncultured Pseudomonadota bacterium
CCCCCCCCGACATAACCCGGCACCCGCACCCGGGCTTCGATGAAGGCAAAGAGGCGATTGATGGTGAGCGCGCTGACGATGTAGAGGCTGGTCACGGCCAGGTAGACCTCGATGCCGCGGGAGGTCTCCTCCTGCGCCTGCATGGCGAACATGGTGAGCTCGGAGATGCTGACGGCAAAGGCCACCGAGGAATTCTTGATGATGTTCATGGCCTCGGAGGTGAGCGGCGGCAGCACGATGCGAAAGGCCATGGGCAGCAGCACGAAGCGGTAGGTCTGCGGCAGGGTCAGGCCGAGCGCCAGGCCGGCGTAACGCTGGCCGCGCGACAGCGACTGGATGCCGGCACGCACCTGCTCTGCCACCCGTGCCGAGGTGAACAAACCCAGGGCGGCCACCACCATGACGAAACTGGGCAGCGCCTGCAGCGGCGGGATCAGCGTCGGGATGACGAAGTACCAGAGGAAGATCTGCACCAGCAGGGGGATGTTGCGGAACAACTCCACCCAGGCGTTGGCCAAGCCGGCCACCCAGCGGTTGGGCGCCGTGCGCAACGTGCCGATCACTGCACCAAAAAGGATGGCCACCACCCAGGCACAACCGGCCACGGCCAGTGTCCAGCCCCAGGCGGAGAACATCCAGTCGAGGTAGCGTGTCTCGCCATCACCGATGTCCCGCAGGAAAAACTGCCAATCCCAGGTCATGCCACTCCCCCCAGAGCTTGCCATGCGTTGAATGCGTTGAATTCGGGGCTGGTTGCAGCCATTGGTGCCACCGATCCTGTCACTCGTACATAAGCAACTACGAAACCAAGCACGAAACCAAGCGAAAACTGCGCCACCCTATCTTCATCCGGTTCGCCAAGCCGACCGAGGCCGGGGCGAAAAAAAACGCGCCCGGTGGTCGAGCGCGTTTTGGCTTCCTGGTCTGCCGCCGCTTACTTCTTGGCGTAGGCTTCCATGGGCTTGTCGTTGGGGTCCTTGAACAGGCCCTTCAGCGTGTTGCTCATGGGCAGGTTGACGCTGGTGTTCTTGGGCGGGATAGGCTTCAGGAACCACTTGTCATACAGCTTGACCAGGGCGCCCGAGCCCATCATGTTGCTGAGGGTCAGGTCGACCACCTTCTTCATGCCCGGGTCGTCCTTGCGGATCATGATGGCAATCGGCTCCACCGACAGGGTCTCGCCAACGATGGTGAAGTCCTTGGGGTTCTTGGCGGTGGCTACCAGGCCGGCCAGGATGTTGTCGTCCATCACGAAGGCATCGGCACGGCCGGACTCGACCAGCAGGAAGGAGTCGGAGTGGTCCTTGCCGAACAATTCCTTGAACTGCACTTTTTCGGCGCGCTGGTGTTTGCGCAGCGTCTGCACCGAGGTGGTGCCGGTGGTGGTCGCCACGGTCTTGCCGTTCAGCTGGGAGATGGACTTGATGCCGGACTTGGCCTTCACCACCATGCGCACTTCGGTGACAAAGGTGGTCAGGGCGAAGGAGACGTCCTTCTGGCGTGCTTCATTGTTCGTGGTGGAGCCGCACTCGATGTCCACGGTGCCGTTCTGCGTCAGCGGGATGCGGTTCTGCGAGGTGACTGCGGTGTACTTCACGTTCAGCTTCTTGCCTACCGTCTTGCTGATGTTGTCGATGATGGCCTGGCATACGTCGATGTGATAGCCGGCGAACTGGTTGTTGCCCAGCGTGAAGGACAGTGGTGCGGAGGATTCGCGCACACCCATGACGATCTCGCCGGAATCCTGAGCTTTCTTGAGCGTCGTGGTTTGGGCCAGTACGGTTCCGGTGCCCGCGGCAAACAGCGTTGCAACGGCGACAAAAGACGAAAGTTTTTTCATGGTTTTCTCCGGTGGATAAGAATCCTGCCTGCATCTGCGATGCACAAATTCATTCTACGCAGCATGGCAGCCTTTGTCCAAGCGGCAGCAGCCAGGTCAAATATCAGGTCTTGGCTAGGCCTCTGGAATTGTGCGCCGGCAGCGGGAACATCCCGGCCACGAAATCGGCGAAGGCGCGCACCTTGGCCGACAGGTGCCGGGTCTGTGGATAGACCACGGACCAGGGCACGGTCGGCGTTTTCCAGTCCGGCAGCAGCGCGCGCAGGCGCCCGGCGGTGAGGGCGCTGCTGAGCGACACGTCAAGCAGGTAGATGATGCCTTCGCCGTACAGTGCTGCCTCCACCAGCGCATCGGCGC
>CAIPGJ010000442.1 GCA_903864555.1 uncultured Pseudomonadota bacterium
CCTCAGCGCCTCGCGCTCGCCGAAACGGAAATGCTCGAAATATCCCGGCACGGTGCCCATCACGGGATAGCCCTTGTGGGTGTCGCCCAGCGACAAGGGCACGGCCCAGGCCACCGCCGGGTGGTCTGCCACCATGCGATAAGCATCCCAGCGGATGTTGTTGCTCGCCCCGCCGATGCGGAACACTGCGTAAAGCATGAGCTGTACGCTGCTGCTGCGCGTGCCCACCACCAGGTCGGTGCCCGACACGGCGTGCGAGAAACTGTCGCGTGCATCCTCCCGTAACCGTTCCACGCCCAGCAGCAGCGCCACGCTGAGCATGATGGCAACCAGCATCAGCCCCAGCGTGCCACGCCGGTTCCAGGCACTGCGGCCGGCCAGGATGATGAGATGGTTCACGCGTCACCTGTCGTCATTGCGCCGGAGGCAGCCCGATTCACCGTCATGAGATCGATGCTGCGGTCAAAGCGCGGCATCAAACGACGGTCATGGCTGACGAACAGCAGGCTGGCACCGCTGCCTGCACATTCGCGCATCAGCAGCTCCAGAAATGCCATCTGGCGGCCCTCGTCGAGCGACGAGGTCGGCTCATCGGCAATGATGAGTTCAGGCCGGCCCATGAGCGCGCGGGCGGCCGCCACCCGCTGCTGCTGGCCGACACTCAGCTGGCCGGCGGGACGCCGATGCAATGATGGATCGATATCCAGATGCTGCAGCAGTGCCATGGCCGCCGCCGCCAGGGAATCCGCTGACTGCAAGGCGCGCTGCTTTCTCATCTGGGAAAAACGGCAGGGCAGCAGCACGTTCTCCAGCACCGACAGATAAGGCACCAGATTGAACTGCTGGAAGATGAGTCCGATGTGGTCTCCGCGAAAGCGGTCGCGTGCCGCACCACCCAGCGGCCCCAGGTCCTGCCCCAGCACCTGCACCCTGCCTGCGTCCGGACGCAGCACGGCGCTCAGCAACCCGATCAGGGTGCTTTTGCCACTGCCACTGGGCCCGTGGAGGAACACCCGCTCCCCACATGCCAGCTCCAGCGCAGGAACATCCAGGCAGGCAGCGTCACCCTTGCGCCAGCGGAAGCGCAGGTTCTCGATGAGGATGGCAGGCGGCGCGGAATCAGGCATGGCGGCCGACTCTACCAGTTCAGGGTTCGACGGGCCGGGGTGAGTCTGGCGGAAGACTGCCCGCGTGGTCCGACGATGCGGGCCTCGATGCGATGAAGCCGGCGGTACTGCTCGAACAAGGCGACATCCAGCGCGCGCAATTGCGCAGGCTGCTCGCAGCGAAATTGCATGGTCGACACCAGTTCCGCGTGGGCATCCTTGTCCGCCGGCTTGGCACCGGCCGCGCCAGCAGGCGTTACACCCAGCACCGGCGCATCGATTTCCGTCGAAGCCGGAACGCATTGGGCCGCAGCGCTGGGCTTGAACAGGGCCGCCGGGTCACGCAACCGCTGCAGCAGGGTCTCGGCAGCCGCCTTCTGTCCCGCCGTGCGCGGGGCCCGTTCAAAGCCGAGCAGGCTGTCCAGTGGACTGCGCAAGGTCACGGTCAGACTGGCGCCCTCCACGGCCACTTCGAGTTCCGCCTGCCCATGCACATGGCCACTGGCAGCCATTGCAGCCTGCGCCGTCATCGACAGTGCGACGGCGCTTGCGGCGACCAGTCGCCGGAATCCTGTTGTTTCACTCATTGTTTTCATTCTCCCAAAAAAAATCGACCTGCCGCGGGATGCCATCCGGCATTCGGATGGCTGCCTCCCGCGACGCAAAAAAACAGCCGGGACAGACACCCCACAAGGGATAAAGCTCCCTTGGAAATCCCCACTTCAGAGAGATGTTTCTCATGAAGGTTCCGCAGGGGGACAGGAGGTGCCCGGCGATCTGCGCTTCCCTAGAACCGGCTGCGCACCCCGGCCATGATGCTGCGGCCCGCCATCGGCGCAATGTCCTTGATGAAGGACACGTGATTGCGCGCTTCGACATTGAGCAGGTTGCGCCCGCGAAGGAACAGCTCCCAATCGGCCGCCATGGACCTGAACTGCCAGGTCGCCGAGGCGTTGAGCAGGGTATGGGCATCCGTGGGAATCTCGTTGGCGGCGACCCGGTTCTGCGCCTGCGCGTGCACCACTTCCAGCCGGGATGTCAGGGCACCGCGGGAGTGCACCAGCGCCGTCCCGAGGCGGGTCGGGGAAATCCGCGGCAACGGTGTGCCGGTGGCCGAATTGCGGGCGCTCACCGTGTCGAGGCGCAGCTCAAGGTCGAGCTGACCATTTCGCTCCCACAGCCTGAACCGGCCTTCCGCCTCGATGCCACGAAACACCGCGGGCACCTGCTGGAAAGCCACCTCCGGAAAGATCTCCTCACCGGAGGCAACCGACGTGCCATCGCCGGCATCCACCGGCGCCACTTCACCATCGGCACCGCGGGTGGCGCCGGTGCGGAACTCGGTGATGAAGTTCCTGAAGCGCGTGTGGAACACCCCGATGCTGCCCGAATGGAGACCGGATCGAAGCCGTAACGCCGCATCCAGGGAGCGCGAGCGCTCCTTGTCGAAGGCGACATTGCCCACCTCGTAGGCCCCGGTCGCTGCGTGCGGACCGTTGGCAAACAACTCCGTGGCCGTGGGTGCCCGCTGCGTCGAAGACAGGTTGGCAGCCAGTGCCACACCGGGGGCGATTGTGTAGAGCAGCCCCCCCGCAGTGCTGCTGGCATCGAAGCGCCGAGTCTGCGCCGCGCCAAAGCGTGGCGCCGCCCCCCCGGTGGGAACCGCGCCGCCACCGGCCGAGGCGATCGATGTGCGCTCGGTGCGTGCCCCGACGTTCAGCTTCAGCCTGCCCACGGTCATCTCCTCGAAGATGAACAAGGCCTTGCCATCGGTGTTCGTGGTGGGCACGAAGGCTTCCGCCCCCAGCGCGGAAAAGTCGGATTGGTTGAGCTGCACACCAAAGGAACCGGTCAGTGGACCCAACCGCCGGTGGATGGCTTCGACGCGCGTCTCGCCGCCCTTGTTGATGAAGGTGGTACCCACCGTGCCATCGGCGATTTCCCTGTGTACATAATCGGTCCGGCCATGCCGCAGTTTCACGGCACTGATCAGGCCGAGGTCGCGCAGTTCGCCGGACAGGTCCCAGCGATTGCTGTCCATGTCGACAACGACACCCGGCTCGGCCACCGCGCCATAGTCACTGCGGAACTCCGAGTACGACAGTCCGGCCTGGCCACGGTCCCAGAGCACCGAGCCGCCCAGGCCGCCGCCCATGCTGCGGCTGGCGCTGTTGGGCAGTGTGCCCCTGGCATTGAGCGAAGGCGCCTGCACATTGCGCAGCCCTGCATCGGACAGGGCGCGCAGGCGGCTGGACACCGCCGGGCCCTTGATGGACAGGTCATCGGACTTGCTCATGTGGGCATCGGCGTGCATGACCAGGCGGCCTGTGCCGGCCTCGACTGCCACCGAGCCACCCTCTTCCCGGCCGGCGCCGCCAAAGCGGAACTCCGCCCTGCCCTTCACGCCCTCCAGCGGTTCCTGCGGAATGCGGTTGTCGATGACATTCACCACCCCGCCCACGGCGCTGCCGCCATACAGCAGGGCTGCCGGTCCACGCACCACTTCGATGCGATCGGCAATCACCGGGTCGATGGCCACGGCATGGTCAAAACTCAATGAGGATGCATCCAGCGTTCCGCCGCCGTTCTGCAGGATGCGGATGCGGTCCGCATCGAGACCGCGTATCACCGGCCTGCCGACTGCCGGCCCGTAGCCGGTGGAACCCACACCGGGCAGACCGTCCAGGGTATCCCCCAGCGTCGCCCGCCGCCTGAGCACCAACCCCTGCCCCTCGAGCACGGAAACCGGGGGAACCAGTTCGAACAATCCGGACCCCAGGGGGTTTCCGGTGACCACCACGGCTGGCACCTCTGCCTTGGCAGTTCCAGCTTGGGGGCCACCGGCCTGAGCGGCCGCCAGCGCAGGAATGGCACTGAAGATGGCCACTGCCATCGGTCTCAACTTGTACATGTTCTTTCTCCAATACGTTATGCAATTGCCGCCAGGCCATCGGCCGGCGGTCTCCGGAACCCGCTAGGCAATGCGGCGATCAGGAGGTCCCCGGGAGCAGTAGCAATACCGGGTTGCATCGTATGAAGGCGGGCAGGCATCCTGACCCGCCAGGACCGGCGTGAAGACACAGCCGGGAAATGCGGCGCTGAAGGTGGCGCCTGAATTCAGGCTGTGAAATGCCAGGCAGCAGGGGTCAATGTCCGGTTCGGCCTCATCTCCATCCTGCTTCGCCACCCCCTCGGCATGTATCGCCTCGCCCGCATGCGACATTTCATGCAGGACGGCCTGCCATTGGCCGAGCAGCAGCATGAGCAGCAGCAGGCCGCGCAGAAATGGCCCGTCCATGAATGGGCGGCGCCCGAGCCTGTGCAACAGATTTGGCACCAGGTCAGGCCTCTGGCACCAGCGCAGCCCCCGTGCGGACGACCGCACCGATGGCAACGACTGGCGCAATGAAATCATGCATGGCTGGCCTCGCCGGCGGGTTGCCGGGTCACACGCCAGACGGGAAAAGGATCCGGAAGTTTCCGCCAGGCCTTGACTCCGAGCGCAAGCTCCTCTTCGGTGAGGAGGCAGGCATCCAGGCTCTTGCGCATCGCCACTTCGTCCATGCCGGCGCCGATGAACACCAGTTCCTGGCAGCGGTCCCCGAAACGCCCGCGCCAGCGCGCACGTATCTCATGCCTGGACTGCGGATCTGCGGGCCATTGCGACTCCTTGATCGCGGCCCACCAGAACCCGGCGGCACCGTACCGGCATATCCCGCCTGCCTGTCCCCACGAGCCGACCAGATCCATCCGGCTTGCCAGCCAGAAATATCCCTTGGATCTGAGCAGGCCGTTCCATTCGGAATGCATCAGCTCCCAGAATCGCTGGGGATGGAAGGGAATGAACGCCCTGTAGACGAAGCTGGAGATGCCGTATTCGAGTGCTTCGGAGCGCTCCGATCCGCGAAGGATCTTCATCCATCCGGGCGCCTGGGCAGCCGCTTCGAAGTCGAACCGCCCGGTATCGAGGACCCGGTCCAGCGGCACCTTGCCGAACTCGGACGAAACGATCTCTGCGCGCGAGTTGAGCGAGCGCAGGATCGACTGGAGTCGGCCCAGATCCTCCGCCGACATGAGATCGGTCTTGTTGACCACGATGACGTCGGCAAACTCGACCTGCTCCACGAGCAGGTCGACCACCGCGCGCTCATCCCCTTCACCAGCCGACTGCCCGCGGCCTGCGAGGGAGTCGCTGGAACCATAGTCACGCAGGAAATTGAATCCATCCACCACGGTGACCATGGTATCCAGGCGCGCCACCTGCGACAGGCTCTGTCCCTGTTCGTCGGTGAAGGTGAACGTCTCCGCCACCGGCATGGGCTCGGATATCCCGGTCGATTCGATCAACAGGTAGTCAAACCGGTTCTCCCGGGCCAACTTGTTTACCTCAAGAAGCAGGTCTTCGCGCAGGGTGCAGCAAATGCACCCGTTGGACATCTCCACCATTTTTTCTTCGGTGTGGGAAAGGGATGATCCCTCGCGAACCAGCCGTGCATCGATATTCACTTCGGACATGTCATTCACGATGACGGCCACACGCCGGCCTTCGCGGTTGTTCAGCACATGATTGAGCAAAGTCGTCTTGCCGGCACCCAGAAAGCCGGACAGCACGGTAACGGGCAGACGACGGACCTCAGGGCTTGCGGAAATCGCCATGATCTTCTCCTGAATGGGTACACCGCGCCGGCCCGAACGGGACTGGCGCACTTGACCAATGCGGGTGCTTCAGGAAATGCCGGGAGGGGCGCGGCTGGAGAAGGGAATGCGCTCGATGGCGGAGAACTGCCACAGGCGCTCAATGACTGCAGCTACCGGCGGGATACTCTCGGTTACCGCTGCCGGCACCGCGCCTGCACTGTTATCGAGAGCAGAGAAGGCCGCGCATCGGTCCTTGCCATGATCCAGTTCCGGCGCCCCGGACGGGTGGTCGTGCCCGGCGGCCAGACGCTCCGCCGGATTGCCGTGCACATGCAAGTGCTGGGCAAGCACCATGAAGGCCTGCCAGCGTGCCGATGCCAGATCATGCGCAAGATGCGAAAGGGCGTGCGCATGGGCTGCCGATTGCCCTGTGACCAGGGCAAGGATGAGCAGGATCCTCAGCAGCTTTTGCACGCAGTGCGCTCGACTCAACGACCGTAGAGCTTCTGCTTCTGCTCGCGGCGCGACTGCGCTTCGATGGTGAGCGTGGCGGTGGGTCGCGCCAGCAGGCGGGGAATGCCGATGGACTCACCGGTCTCCTCACAGTAGCCGTAGCTGCCATCCTCGATGCGCTTGAGCGCCTCTTCGATCTTGCGCAGCAACTTGCGCTCGCGGTCGCGGGTGCGCAACTCGAGGGCGTTTTCCTCCTCGATGGTCGCCTGGTCGGCAATGTCGGCCTCGGCCTCATGCTCGCGCAAGTGCTCCGAGGTA
>CAIPGJ010000443.1 GCA_903864555.1 uncultured Pseudomonadota bacterium
CGAGAATCGCCGCCACACGGATGCGGCGTTGCAAATGCTCGCAAGGTGTACAACCTTGCTCCGCTTTGCGCCTTGTCTGGCACCGATTTCGGCCTTTTTCGCCAACTTGGAGCAGGTCCTGGTACTTAGTCATATTCAACGAACTAACGATTCAGGACACTAGCTCGTTTGAACAACATACCCAGGGGAGAAATCCATGTCTCGCAGCAACGGAATTGAACGCAGCCTCCAGGCGCTGTCGGTACTGGCACTGGCATCGGCCACCCAGATGGCTGCTGCGCAGTCGGGCTTTCCCAACAAGCCGCTGCGCCTCATCTGCGCCTACACCCCGGGCGGCTCGATAGACCTCACCGGGCGGCCGCTGGCGCAGGGCATGACCGAGTTGCTGGGCCAGCAGGTGATCTACGAGAACAAGCCGGGCGCCAATGGCAATGTCGGGGCCGCCATGGTGGCGAAGGCCGCCCCTGACGGCTACACGCTGCTGATCGCATCGACCAGCCAGCTCACCATCAATCCCAGCCTCTATCCGGACATGCCCTTCGATGTGGCCAGGGAACTGGCGCCCATCACGCTGATCTCGATGACACCGACAGCGCTGGTGCTGCACCCGTCGGTGCAGGCCAATACGCTGAAAGAGGTGCTGGCTTTTGCGCGGGCCAATCCGACGGCACTGCGCTATGCCTCGGCCGGCAATGGCAGCATCAATCATCTGGCGACCGAGCTGCTGAAAATCAACGAGAAGGTCGACATGCTGCATGTCCCCTACAAGGGCAGCGGACCGGCCCTGGCCGCGGTAGTGGCCGGCGAAGTGAACACCATGATCGCCAGCGTGCCCCCGGCCATCCCTTTCATCAAGTCCGGTCGCATCAAGGTCATCTCGCTGAGCGCCGACAAGCGCTTTCGCCTGCTGCCGGAAGTCCCGACCATAGCCGAGGCAGGCGCTCAGGGCTTCCAGGCCAGCGCCGGCATCGGCCTGCTCGCACCCGGCGGCACGCCGCGACCTGTGATCACGCGCCTCCAGACTGCGGCGGTCAAGGTGGTCAACTCGCCCGACATCGGACAGAAGCTGCTGTCCCAGGGCGTCGAACTCATCGGCAGCACGCCCGAAGAGTTTGCCGCCTTGATCAAGGAAGAATCAGCCCGATGGGACAGGGTGGTGCGCGCAGGCAACATCAAGCCGGATTGAACCGGCACTGACTTTCACCATGAACATGACCACCTCACCACTCGAGATCGCCCACGGCCTTGCTCCGCTGATCCGCGAGCAGGCAGACGCCATCGATGCCGCGCGGGAATTGCCGCGCCCCTTGTTCGAGACGCTGGCCGATGCCGGCCTGTTCCAGCTGGCACTGCCCAGATCGCTGGGCGGACTCGAGATCGCCCTGCCACGCTACCTGGAAGTGCTGGAAGCACTGGGCAAGGCCGACGCCAGCACGGCCTGGGCCATCAATCAAGGCGGTCTGTTTGCCGCCTTTGCCTCGACTCGGCTGCCGCGTGCCTGTGCTGAGGAAATCTGGGCTGGCAAACCACGTAGCGTGGTGTCCAACACCCCC
>CAIPGJ010000444.1 GCA_903864555.1 uncultured Pseudomonadota bacterium
ACGCCGTGGCATTGTCAACGGCTGCAAGGGCTATTTCAAAGTAATTTTCCCTCTGAAAATGCAGAATTCCACAAGCCATGCTGCGTGCCGCAAGCATGCTCATGCCTCGTCCGGGCGCATTGCCTGCTTGTCCTATAATCCACCGGCCATGCCGCAACCGTTCCGCATCTCCCTCCTGAAGACTGACGAATCCATGACGGCGTTCACGACATCACCATTTTCGGTGCAAGCCGGAAGATGGCGCTGATGGTGTCCGATCTCCCCTCGGGCCCGGCCTCGCATCATCCGCTCGATCCCCAGGCAAGGGCTTTTCTCCAGCAGCAGGCCGGCCGTGTTTTTCCGAGGGAAAACATGGTTCAGGCGCGCATTGCTTACAGGGAGTCGCGGATGGCATGTCAGTCCGCGGCAGGCCCGCTCGTGGAGGTGAAGGACTTGCTGGCAGAGCTTGCACAGGGTGCGGTGCGGGCACGTCTGTACCGGCCCCGCGCCATGCAGGGGGTGTCCCTCGATGGCCCGCTGCCCTGCCTCGTCTATTTCCACGGCGGTGGCTTCGTGCTCGGCGATCTGGACAGTCATGACCCTCTCTGCCGTGCGCTTGCCATCCAGGGCCAGTGCGCGGTGCTGGCCATCGACTACCGCCTGGCCCCCGAGCATCGCTTTCCCTGCGCCACCGAGGATGCCCTGGCCGTGCTGCCGTGGCTGCGCGAACAGGCAAGCAGGCTGGGCATCGATGCGCGCCGCCTTGCCGTCGGCGGCGACAGCGCCGGCGGCTGCCTGGCCGCAGTGGCGGCGCTGGGTGAGCGGGATGCTGGTCGGCCGCTGTGCCTGCAACTGCTGTTCTATCCGGTGACCGACCTGGCGCATGATCTGCCTTCGCATGCCAGCCTTGGCGAAGGCCATGGCCTCACCCACGCTGACCTGCTCTGGTATCGCAGCCAGTACCTGACGGATCCCGCGCAGTGCCTGGACTGGCGCGCCTCACCCATGCGCGCTGCCAGCCATGCCGGCCTGGCTCCGGCCTTCATCGTCACCGCCGGCTACGATCCCCTGCTTGATGAAGGGCGGGTGTATGCCGAGCGCCTGCTCCAGGCCGGCGTCACCGTCACCCATGAATGCTTTCGCGGCATGATCCACGGTTTCATCCTGCTGAGTGCGCAGCTGGCCGCGGCGCACCACGCCATCCACCGCGCCGGACAGGCCTTGCGTGCGGCCTTCAGCGCCGAGCCCACCACGGCCTTCCCGACTTTCCGCGGGCCTGCTGCCACACCGGAGTCCCGCCCATGAGCCGTGAAACGCGCAAACGCAACTGGCCGGCCGGACGTGGCAGCACCGTCGCAGTGAGCGAGTCCGGCGGGGTGCGCTATCTCCACATCGGCGGCGATGCCATCCAGAGCGCCATGCGTCTGAGCCGGCCGGATCGGCTGGAGCTGCACTACAACCGCGCCATGATGGCCTTCCTGCTGTTCCATCCGCAGCCGCGTCGCGTCTTCATGATCGGCCTGGGTGGCGGCTCCATGGCGCGCTTCCTGTACCGCGGCTACCCCCAGTCGCGGGTGACCGCGGTTGAAGTCAACCCGGAGGTGGTGAGTGCGGCACGGCGCTACTTCGACCTGCCGGCCGACGGTCCGCGCTTTGCCGCCGTCCTGGACGATGGCGCTGCCTTCGTCGCTGCGCACCCCGATGAAGCCGATGTGCTGCTGATGGACGCCTTCGACGATGGTTCCCAGGTGCCCGAACTGTGCAGCCCGGCCTTCTACGCCACCGCCCATGCAGCCCTGCGCGAACCCGGCGTGCTGGTGCAGAACTTCATGTCCGACGATGACCGTGTCGAGCTGTATGCCGAACGTATCGCCGAGGCCTTCGGCAGGCAGGTGGTGCTGATGCCCGCCGCGGACCGGGTGAACACCATCGCCATCGCCTTCAAGGGCGGGCCGCGCCGGGTCAAATGGTCCACCCTCGAGGCACGCGCCGCGGTGCTCGACGAAGCGCACGACTTGCCCGGGGATCACTATATGGCCATGTTGCGGCGCAGCCGCACAGTCGGACGGGCGACCGGGACCCCATCCACGTTTTTCGATTATTGATCCCGTCTCTGTGGCAGTCCTGCTGGCGCAGGTGCCATCGATCCCGCGCAAGCGGCAGTGAGCGAATTGCAAACCTGCTTTGCATAAAGTGTTGTGACAGGCGGGGGGGCTGCGCTATAGACTTGCGCCTCTGATCCAGGCGCCCGCCCCAGAACGGGCCGTAAGCAATCACCAAGGAGAAGCAGATGGAATCCAGCGACAAGTCAAAGCGCGCGCGCCTGCGCGAACTCATCCAGCGCAAGGACAAGGTCCTCGCCGTCATCCATCCGCCCACCGCGGCCCACGGCCGCATCATGGACCAGTGCGGTACCGAAGCCGGGTTTGTCGGCACCAGCGGCGTGGTTGGCACCTATACCGGCCTGTCCGATGTCGGCACCGCCACCATGACTGAATGCGTGCAGATCGGCGAGTGGATTGCCCGCAGCGTCAGCTACCCCATCATCCTCGACGGTGACACCGGCCACGGTGGTGTCATGGCGGTGCGCCGCCTGATCCAGGAATGCATCCGCGCCGGCATTGCCGGCATCCGCATCGACGACCAGCCCATCGAGGGCAAGCGCCGCACCGGTACCGCCGGCATGGAAGTGGTGCCCATGGAGCAGGCGATTGCGCGTTACCGCGCCGCTGTCGATGCCAAGAACGAGATCGATCCCGACTTCGTCATCATGGCGCAGTGCTACGCCGGCAATGCTGTCGGCAACAGCCTGGACAACACCATCGGCCGCCTCAAGGCCTACCGCGAGGAAGGTGGCGTGGACTGGGTGCAGTTCGAGTATCCGCGAACGGTCGACGAGATCCGCACCGTGCGCGCAGCCATCGAAGGCCCCTTCTCCTTCATGAAAGGTGGCCTGGGCCGCTTCCTGTCGTTGAAAGAGCACCTCGAGCTGGGCGTCACCATTGCCTGGTACCCGACGCTCGCCCACCATGTCACCTGGCAGGCGCTGTGGAATTTCATGCACGAGTTCAACAAGAAGGAAATGACGGCCTGGGACGAATTCCTCGCTGCCAATGCCGCCAACACCGTGCCCAACCCGCTGCAGGTGGGGCCGGAAGGCGAGGGCGCGGACAAGCAGCGCATGCTGGAAGAGCGCTACTTCCCGCAGGAACTGCTGGCCAAGTACAGCAAATAAGCCGGGATAACCGGTAACGGAAAACAGATAACGACGGAACAAGGAGCAGGGCAATGGCAAAGAACGGATACAAGGTTTTCGACTCTGACACCCACGTCGGCCCGGTGATGGAAGTGCTGGAGAAGTACATCGGCGAGACCGAGAAGGCCAAGCTGGCTGGCTGGGAAAAATTCAAGAACACCAGCAAGGCCGGCCTCAC
>CAIPGJ010000445.1 GCA_903864555.1 uncultured Pseudomonadota bacterium
CGGGGTGTTGATGTTGGCGAAGGCGGCGGCATCATCGAACTCGATCCGGGCCACCTGCAGTTCGCCGTGCCAGCCATCGGCACGGCGGCGTCCGGTGGTCAGGTAGTCGCGGATCAGCGGCCAGTCGGAGCGGCGCATCAGACAGAACACCGGTTGCAGGCCATCTGCGGTGCAGGCCACGCCCAGGTCGGCACCCACGGCGTCGATGCCGGCCTTCAGACGCGCCACCAGGTCAGCCGGGAAGTGCGGGGCATCGCAGGGCACGGTGACGATCCAGTCGGTGCGGGCGGCCTTGAGTCCGGCCAGCACGCCGCCCAGCGGCCCCATCTGCGGCAGTTCGTCGGCCACCATGGGCAGCGAGAGGCTGGCATAGGCTGCCGCATCATTGGTGCTGATCATGAGCGTATCCACCTGCGGCCGCAGCCGGTCCACGGCCCACTGGATGAGGGGGCGCCCCTTCAGCCATTGCAGGCCCTTGTGTCCGCCGCCCATGCGCTGGGCGAGTCCGCCGGCCAGGATGAGTCCGGTGATGCCGGGTGTGGTGATCACGTTCATGGCTTCAGCCTCCGATATAGGACATCTCGACCTTGCGGCGCGTTGCAGATGCTTCGGAACGGATTTCGGAATAACGGTCGCTGCGGGCCTGCCAGATGCGCGCAATGGCGTCTGCCAGCGGCGCATCCTCGGCATGCAGGCGCAGCAGGCTGCGCAGGTCATAGCCCGTATCGGCAAACAGGCAGGTGTAGAGCATGCCCTCGGTGGACAGGCGCAGGCGCGTGCAGGTGCCGCAGAAGGCCTGGGTCACCGAAGAGATGACGCCGATTTCGCCGGAGCCGTCGGCATAGGCCCAGCGACCGGCGACCTCGCCGGTGTACTGGGGGTCGAGCGGGCGCAGCGGCATTTCTGCACTGATGCGGCTGATGACCTCGGCCGAGGGCAGCACATGCTCCATGCGCCAGCCATTGGTCGAGCCCACGTCCATGAATTCGATGAAGCGCACGATATGGCCGCTGCCCTTGAAGCGACGCGCCATGTCGAGGATGCCCTGGTCGTTGGTGCCGCGCTTGACCACCATGTTGATCTTGACCGGGCCGAAGCCGGCTGCGGCTGCGGCATCGATGCCTTCGAGCACCTTGGCCACGGGATAATCGGCATCGTTCATGGCCTGGAAGGTGCGTTCATCGAGAGAGTCCAGGCTGACGGTAAGTCGCTTGAGCCCCGCATCGCGCAGTGTCCGGGCCTTGCTGGCAAGCAATGAGCCATTGGTGGTCAGGGTGAGATCGAGTTCAAGCGGCGCCAGCATGGCGATCAGCTTTTCGATGTGCTTGCGCAGCAGGGGCTCGCCACCGGTCAGTCGCAGCTTCTGCACGCCGACCGACTTGAACACCCGGGCCAGCCGGACGATCTCCTCGAAGCTCAGCAGTTCGCTGCGCTTGAGGAAGGGATAGTCGGGGCCGAAAACCTCGCGCGGCATGCAGTAGGTGCAGCGAAAATTGCAGCGGTCGGTCACCGAGATGCGCAGGTCATGCAGCGCGCGCTGGCGGGTGTCGAGCAGTGGCGCGCCGGGCTGGAGCCCGGCCCTGCCCACCGGCAGCGGGCGCACCAGATCTCGGACGATGGGAATGATGCGTTCAGTCATGCAGGACGGGTGCCGGTTGCGGAATGCATGGGGCCAGTATAGCTGCGCGGGATTGCTTGCAGGGGCAGGGGGGTGTGGAAGCCTTGCGCCAATATGATCATTTATGAATGGTGATGCTTATCATCATTAGGTGGATGACCGGAATATGATCAATCACCATGTGCGCGTCATTGGCTGGCAGTGCATGGTCAAGGTCCTTGCACCAACTTCAGGGAAGCAGGCAGCTGCAAGGCCGCGGGTGTAAACCCCCTTGTCAAAGGTTCTTCACTTAATTCCGGGGAAGCAAGCGCGGCAGGGCTGCGGGTGTAAACCCCCTTGTCAAAGGGGGCCGACTCGTGAGCGCAGCGAACGAGCGGGGGGATTTTCTCCCGCTGCCTTTATCGTTCGTCAGTCATTGCCGGATGTAGAGCGCTGCTTGCCGTCCGGTGCCTGCCTGAAAAGCAACGACCATCACCAGCATTC
>CAIPGJ010000446.1 GCA_903864555.1 uncultured Pseudomonadota bacterium
GCGCACTGGCAGAACATCCGCGTGCCGGCCCTGCTGATGAAGGCCGACCTGAGCCAGCGCGTGTCGCCGCAGATCATTGCCGACAGCCTGGCTGCCTGCCCCCACATTGAGCTGAGTGAAGTGTCACGCAGCGAGCATCACATCACGCTGGACAATCCGGCCGGATGCGCCCAGGCGCTGCGCGGTTTCATCGACCGGCATCGGCGCGCCGATTGACGCAGGTCAACGCCGGGTCGCTCAGCCCGGACGCTCAGCCCGGACGTTCAGCCTCTATGTGATCCGTTATATTGATCATAATTTCGTTTTTAATTCAATAGCTGTAATGCCCCACTCTTTGAAGTGATCATAATGATGATCTCTTCAACATGCCTGCTGCCTGTGAGCACCGCCGCCCGATCATCGCGATGACCTTCCGCCTTGCGTATACACTGCAGGAGATCCAGTCAACAAAAACACCAAGTGACCGCCTCATGATGGACAACGAAACCCCGGATGGGGAAATCCGGAGCACAGCGTTCATGCATCCTGCAGACAAGCCGTCATGAAGCAGGCACCCGGCACTCGAAAAATCCGGCTCGAAGCGGCCATCGGGGGATTCTTCCTCTCGGTCATGCTCATCTTCGCCGCGGCTTATGGGGTGTTTCGCAATATCGCCGGCGATATGCGCGACATACGCGTCAATGACCTGCTCACCATCACCGACCTGAAGCGCTTCCAGATCGAGGATCATCTTTCCGATCTCAGAGCCGATGCCGAGTTGCTGGCGCAGCAACCGGAACTCAGGACGCTGCTTGATCCGCGCACGCCGGCTGCCACATTGGAATCAGCGCGCAACACCCTGCATAAGCGGATCGGATTCATCGAGCAGAAAAAATATCAGAAGCTGCAGGTGGTGATAACCGATGCTCGGCTGCAGCCGGTCGTAAACCAAGATGCAGACTCCCCAGCCCAGGCGATGGGAGTGCTGGCAAAAGGCGAACTCCCCCCGGCGCTGCGCGCAACGGCGGCCGCGGCATTCCAGGACCGGCAAGTCCGGTTGCTGGATCTGCATCGTGACCCCAACCAGACGGTCCGCTACGGCATGGCGGGACCGGTGTTTGCCGATGAAGCGCGCCCGGCCGCCCCGATTGGTGTAGTGCTGATGGAACTGGATGCATCCAGCACCCTGTTTCGCCTCTTGGACAGTAGTCACCTGCGCGGCGAGACCACCGAATCGGTGATGGTGCGCAAGGAAAACGAACGCCTGCGCTTCCTCAACCCGCTGCGCAACAGCCCGAAAATCCCGCCGCTCACCCTCACACTGCCTGCCGATACCCCCAGGCTCGGCGCCGCCATGGCCATCATCGACCCGGACAAGGTGAGGGAAGGCGTGGACTATCGCGGGGTGCCCGTAATCGGCGCCGCCACGGCGATCAGCGGTACGCCCTGGTATTTTCTCACCAAGATCGACCAGTCCGAATCGGATGCCCCCATCGCCACCCTGGCCTGGACCACCGGTGGACTGGCGGCTGCCTTCATCCTCATGACCGGACTGCTGGCCTATTTCCTGTGGCGAACCGGAGATCAGGCCACAAAGCTGCAGCAGACGCTGCTGTCACGGCGTCATAGCCGTGCCATTGAAACCTCGATTGACGGCTTCTTCCGCTTCAATGCCGAAGGACACATCATCGAAACCAATGCAGCACTGTGCCGTCTCACCGGCTATGACGCAGCAGAACTCGCCGGCATGACCATCTACCAGGTCGAGGGGCAGATGTCGGCGCAGGAGATCGATGCCAAGCTAATCGAAATCCGGGCTGCGGACGGAATGCGTTTCCCCACCCGCTGGCGCTGCCGCGATGCCAGTCTGGTGGATGTGGAAGTGAGCGTCATCTACAACGAGGACAGCGACGGCGGCTTCTATTACGGTTATCTGCACGACATCACCGCTTTCTTGCTCATGGAGCAAAGGCTCCGGCGGCTGAACGAGTACCAGTCCTTCCTGGCCCGGGTCACCGCAGCCATCTTCCAGTTGCGCGAGCCACAGGCCATCCTGGACACCTTCTGCCGCGCCGCAGTCACCGAAGGTGGCTTCCTGCTGTCATGGGCCGGGGTGCCCGATGAGTCATCCGGCAAGGTCAGCGTCGCTGCTGCTGCGGGCGAAGCCGCCGATTACGCGCGCACCATCACCGTCACCACCGATCCCGATCTGCCCACCAGCCAGGGACCGACAGGACTGTGCATACGGGAACAGCGTCCGATGCTGGCCAATGATTTTATGCATGAGGTGCGTACCTCCCCCTGGCACGATATCGCCCAACGATATGGGCTGCGGTCTTCGGCGGCAGTCCCCGTCATGGTGGATGGCAAGACCCTGGCCGCGCTGATGTTCTATTCCGGTGATGCCGGCTATTTCGAGCCCGACATCGTCGAACTGCTGGTGGAGACCGCGCGCAACGTCTCCCTGGCCTGGGAGTCCGGCCTCAATGCGCGCGAACGCGACCTCGAACACGACCTGCGTGAGCGTCTGGAATTGCACTACCAGAACATCTTCGATGCCTCGCCCTTGCCAATCCAGATTCATGAGCTCGGCACGGGGAGCCTGATCGCCATCAACCAGGCCCACCGGGCGACTTTCGGCTACGCCCCCGAAGAGATCGCCAGCGCTGAACTCTGGTTCACGCGGGTCTATCCAGATCCGGCCTTCCGCGAGAATATCCGGACGGTCTGGCAACAGGACCTGGAGCGCGCACGGCTCACCGGCGGGACTGCCTATTCGCCCGAGATCGGCCTGCGCTGCAAGGATGGCTCAGAACGCATCCTCAGCGGCGCCATGAAGATCTCGGGGGAGAACATCATCCTCACCTGGAGCGATTTGACCGAGTTGCGCCGGAACGAAGCGGCCCTGCATGAAAGCGAATCCCGCTTTCTTGCCACCTTCGAGCAGGCAGCGGTCGGCATGGCCCTGGTGAGCCCGCAGGGCCGATTCCTCAAGGTGAATCAGCGGCTAAGCGATTTCCTCGGTTACGGCCCGGATGAACTGCTGGCGAGGAGCTTCCAGGAGTTGACCTATCCGGACGATCTGGAGCTGGACCTTTCCAATATGCACAGCCTGCTCGACGGAAAGATCAGCACCTACGCAATCGAGAAACGCTACATCCGCCGGGACGGCGAAGTCATATGGGTCAATCTCACTGTCTCGCTGATGCGGCGCAGTGACGGACAGCCGGACTACTTCATCAGCATCATCGAGGACATCCAGGTCCGCAAGCAGGCCGAACTGGATTTGCAGCAGAGCGAGGAGCGCTTTCGCGGCCTGATCGAGCAGACGGTGGCGGGCTTTTACGTGGTGCGCGATGACCGCTTTGTCTATGTCAATCCCCAGTTCGAGCGCATGCTCGGCTGGAGTGCCACCGAACTGCTGGGCCACGATCCGCAAGAATTCCTAGAGCCCGAGTCCATGCCAGTGCTGCTCGATGCGCACACAAGGATCCGCAAAGGTCCCCGGATCATCAGGGCAAACGCCCAATGGCGCCACTGCAATGGCAGCAAGCGCATCCTCGGGTTGCATTCCAGTCCCGGGCTTTGGGAAGAGCGGGACGCGACCATCGTCATGGCTGAAGATGTCACCGAGCACGAACAACACCTGAAGGAAATCGGCGAGTACATGGAACGCCTGGAACGCTCGATGAAGGGCACACTGGAAGCCGTGGCCCGCATGGTGGACCTGCGCGACCCCTACACCGCCGGCCATGAACGCCGCGTCGGCCTGATCGCCGCCGACCTGGCCCGCGAAATGGGCTGGGACGCCCCGCGTGCGAACAGCCTGGAGATGATCGGGCTGGTGCACGACATCGGCAAGATCGCCGTGCCGGCCGAACTGCTGTCCAAGCCCACCCGCCTGTCGAAAACCGAATATGAAATGATCAAGATGCATGCCCAGGCCGGCTACGACATCCTCAAGGACGTGCCTTTCGAGCAGCCGGTGGCCGAGATCATTCGCCAGCACCATGAGCGCATGGATGGCAGCGGCTATCCGCAGGGGCTCAAGGGGGAGCAGATCATGCCCGAAGCACGTGTGCTGGCCGTGGCCGATGTGGTCGAATCGATGGCCTCGCACCGTCCCTACCGTCCGGCGCTGGGCATCGACAAGGCGCTGGAAGAAATCGAGCGCAATCGCGACACGCTCTACGACGGCGAAGTGGTCGCTGCAGCGCTGCGCCTGGTGCGCGAGAAAAACTACAAGCTGCCGGATTGAAATGCCGCTGACTGCAGCCCGGCCCTGCACAGCGGGCCGGCGCCGCAGCGGCGTCCTTCTATACTGAGGCCTCGGACGGCCTTTGCCGCGCGATGCCCGAACACGAAAGCCGCATGCCATGTCCACCGACAATCCCATCGAAGTCCTCAACGACATGCTCAAGGCCATGGTCAGCCGCAAGGCCTCCGACCTGTTCATCAGCGTGGGCTTCCCCCCGGCCCTCAAGATCGACGGGCAGGTCACGCCGATATCGCAGCATGCGCTGAACGAACTGCACACCCGCGCCTTCGCCCGCGCACTGATGAACGAGAAACAGCAGGCCGCCTTCGAATCCACGCGCGAATGCAATTTCGCCATCGCCCCGGGGGGCATCGGCCGCTTTCGCGTCAGCGCCTACGTCGACCAGAACGGCGTCGGCATGGTGTTACGCACCATCACTTCGAAGATCCCGACCATGGAGGAACTGGCGCTGCCTGCCATCCTGCGCGACGTCGCCATGTCCGCGCGCGGCCTGGTGATGGTGGTGGGCGGGACAGGCTCGGGCAAGTCCA
>CAIPGJ010000447.1 GCA_903864555.1 uncultured Pseudomonadota bacterium
GCTGCGCTGGTGCATGCCTATCGCAAGGGCCGTGCCCTCACCATGGGCGAATGTAACGCCTGGCCGCTGATGTTGCGTGCGGGAGCGCTGCGCTTCTGGTTATCACGCCTGTTTGATTTCCACCTTCCGCGGGCCGGCGAACTGACACATGCCCACGACCCGGAGCATTTCAGGCGAATCCTGGAATTGCGCCGCCAGATGGCGACACCGCTGGAGCCCATGCCTTGATGCGCATCGTGCCCGCGGGCAGTGGCTGGAAATGGCTGAAGCAGGGCTGGGCCCTGTTCGTGAAAGCCCCTGCCGAGTGGTTGATGCTCATGATGCTGTTCCTGATCGTGTCGGCAGGCATCAACTGGATCCCGTGGATCGGCCCGTTCGTTGCCAGCGCTCTCATACCCTGCCTGTCTGCCGGCCTGATGCAGGCGTGTGCCGAAGCCCATGCCGGGCGCAGTGTGCAGCCGGCGATGCTGTTTGCCCCGCTGACGAGCAAGCCAGCCGCGCTGATCAGGATCGGGGTTCTTTACCTGGTCTGGATGCTGATCTCGCTGGCGATCACCTACCCGATCGATGACGGAGCCTTGTTCAACCAGATGCTCCTGGGCACCCCGCCACCGGCCGAAGCCATCAAGGATGGCAGTCTGCCCAATGCGCTTGCCCTGGCCGGGTTGTTGGCCTCGCCGGTATTGATGGCCTTGTGGTTCGCGCCCATGCTGATCCTCTGGCGCGACCTGGGGGTTTCACAATCACTCTTCTACAGTTTCTTTGCCAGCCTTCGTAACTGGCGCGTTTTCGGCATTTACTGCCTGATCGTGTTCGGCGGCGTCATGACCGCCTCATTGGCCATAGCGTTAGCAGGGGTATCGGCGGGTGTCGGCCTGGGCGTGATGCGGGCCATGATGCTGGGGCTGGTCCTGCTCATGATGCCGACGGTGACCTGCAGCTTTTATTTCAGCTATGTCGACATCTTTCCGCCCGCGGAAAGCGAGCCGGCCACAACTGTCACGGCAGCATCGGATTCATCACAGGATTGATGCACCGAAAGCCCTGGACGGGCTGCTAGAATTCCTCATCAAGCAACGCCGTCCCGTCACGGGAATGCCGTCCTCTCCAAGGTGCCCATGTCCGCACGCCTGCGCGAAATTCCCTATAACTACACGTCGTTTTCCGATCGCGAAATCGTCATCCGGCTGCTCGGCATCGAAGCCTGGGATGCGCTGCTCGAATTGCGCTCGGAAAGGCGTACCGGGCGGTCTGCGCGGATGCTCTATGAAGTGCTGGGCGACATCTGGGTGGTGATGCGCAACCCCTATCTCCAGGACGATCTGCTGGACAATCCCCGCCGCCGCGAAGCGCTCATCGAGGCCCTGCATCACCGCCTCGGCGAAGTCGACAAGCGCCGCGCACAGCCCCTGGGTGAAGACGACCGTGATCGCGACGCCAAAGTGGCCTTTCTCCTCACCCGCGCACGCGAAGCAGTCTCTGGTTTCGCGCAGACATTTTCCGAGGATGCAGCGCTGCGTGCACGGGTGATGAAGCGCCTGTCGCGAAGCACCCGCAAGGACAACATCCAGTTCGACGGCCTGGCGCGTGTCTCCCACGTGACCGATGCCACA
>CAIPGJ010000448.1 GCA_903864555.1 uncultured Pseudomonadota bacterium
AGTCAGGGCGCCTGACGGCAATTCTGTTAGGCGCTCTTAGAACTTCCAGTCCTTCGGCAGGCGGATCTTCTTCCCGGTGGGATAGCCGAGGAAGGCGTTGTGCGCGAACACGTAGGCATTGTTGCGCAGTGGATCGCCGGATACCGCAACCATGAAATCCTCGGGCTTCCAGACGATGGGTACCAGGCGGTCCGGATCGTCGGATTCGTGGAACACCTTCGGGATGCGTCCGGCCGCCACGTCGGCCCTCAGGTCCCAGACGCCGCGGATGTTCCAGTCGCGCAACTGGCGCTCGAAGGCACTGGCCGGCAGGCGCGCGTGCTCGAACAGGTAGCGCTTCACGTCGAGCTTGGTCCAGCCGCACTTGGCCAGTTGCTCGGCGATGATGGGGGTGATCACCACCAGCGGGCGCAGCGAACCCATGCCGTGGCTGGTGGTGAAGGTGACCTGCCAGTTGTTGAAGCGCTGGATGCTGTCGGCGAGGTAGGGCATCAGCTCCTCTGGTGTGCTGCCTGACACGGAGGACAGCGAGCCGCCGCCGGTGTAGCGCGCGATGGTGACGGTGTTCTCGCCGCGTGCAAACCCCATCTCCATGCCGGTGGTCTCCCAGCCGATGCTGGCCAGCACGTCGTCGTTCTCGGCCATGGCGACACGCCAGGTGTTGCCGAAGGTGGCCTTGTCGGTCTTGTGCAGCAGGAAGCCGGCGACGTTGCGCAGGTACAGGCGGAAGAAGCGGCCCACCGAGGTGTTGGGCAGGAAGCCGTCGCGCATCACGCCCTGGGTGTAGTTGAAGCCCAGTTGCTGGATGATGGGGCCGTTGAGGATGATGAGCGTGTCCGCCCCCGGCGTGTTGCCGCTGTGCTCCACGCCGTATTGCGGATCGCACAGGGCTTCGGCCAGTGCCACCAGGATGGGCATGTACTCGGGCCGGCAGCCGGCCATCACGCCGTTGACCGCCACGCTCCAGATGCTGGCCGCGCGCTTGTCCGGCAGCAGTGTGCCCAGGCTCTCCTCGGGATCGCGGTCGGTGTAGCGCAGGAAGGCCTCGATGGCCTGGGTGGTGGGTGGGATGATGGGCAGACCGTCGGAGTACTCCTGCTCCACGAAATATTGGTTCACCGCCATGAAGCCGCCCTTGACGACGATCTCGCGCGGGTCGGGCTCGGCGGTGTCGTCAATGGTCTTTGGTGTTTCGGTGAGGTTGCGGATCACCTCACCGAGGGTGACCTCCAGGATGGTGTCGCGCAGTTCAGCCGCCGATTTGGTGCCGATGTGGCCGGGCACGGTGGCGATGGGAATGTTGCGCATGCCCAGGCCGATGGAGGTCGCGGCGGCCTGCTTGAGGAAGCCTTCACAGGTGAGGGACGAGGTGGGGAAGCCCGCCGCTTCGCACGCTGCACTCGCCCGCAACACGGCGGGCGTGCAACTGCCTCAACACGCCATCCCGGAGATGACGGCATCCACGCCATGCTCGCGCAGCTTCTGCGGCAGGGCTGCCAGCGCGGCCTTCTCATCGGCGCCGTGGGTGCTGCCGAAAACGCGCCAGCTGACGAACTTCACGCCGGGATAACGCTGCTTCAGCCCTGCTTCAAGGTGTTCGAAAACGATGTCGCCCTTGAATAATTCGTCCCACAGCTGCGCGATGACCTTGCCTTCCAGCGTGTCCAGGCGGGGGGCCAGTGCGCGCGTGCCCTGTTGCCTGGGACTGCGCGGCCAATGGGCCTCGTAATAGCCGTCCTGGGACTGTTCCGGCATGCTGATTCCCTCCCTGATTTAGCTGTTGCCACGGCGCAAAAACGCTGCGAGGATAGCACGCGTTTTACGTTCGACACGCTCACACAAGAGGGCAGCGCAGCACCCCGTTTGCATGCCTGCACCACGGTTTCAACTAAGGAGAAAGACCAACATGATCCACCGAAAGCCGATCAAGGCCCTGCTGTGTGCCGCGCTTGCTGTGCTGGCGCAGCCGGCGCTGGCGCAGAACTACCCGAACAAGCCCATCCGCTTCATCGTCGGCTTTGCCCCCGGCGGGCCCAACGACATCCTGGCGCGCATCGTCGGCCAGAAGATGTCGGAAAACATGGGCGTGACGGTGGCCGTGGACAACCGCCCTGGCGCCGACAGCATGATCGGTACCCAGATGGTGGCGCGCTCCGCCCCGGATGGTTACACCATCTCCATGGTGAGTGCGGGCATCACCATCCACCCCAACGTGTACACCAACATTCCGTACGACGTGGTCAAGGACTTCAGCCACATCTCGGTGCTGGCATCGGGCGCCTACATCGCCGTGGTCAATCCCTCGCTGCCGGTGAAGACGCTGAAGGAGTTCATCGCCCATGCGCAGGCCAACCCGGGCAAACTCAACTACGCCACCTCGGGCATGGGGGGCAGCCTGCATCTGGCGACCGAGCTGTTCAAGACCATGGCCAAGCTCGACATCAACCACATTGCCTACAAGGGTGGTGTGCCGGCAGCCAATGACCTGCTGAGCGGCCAGGTGCAGTTCATGATCGGCGCCATGTCGGTGGCCACGGCCCACGTGCGTTCGGGCAAGTTGCGCGCGCTGGCGGTGACCAGTCCGGCCCGCTGGCCGGCGCTGCCCGATGTGCCGACCTTTGCCGAAGCCGGTGTCCCAGGCTATGAGGCGACCGGGTGGTATGGCGTGGTCGGGCCGGCCAATCTGCCGCGACCCATCATGACGCGCATCAACCAGGAGATCGTCAAGGCGATTACCGTGCCCGAGGTGCGCCAGCAGATTGCCAAGTTCGACCTCTCGCCAGTGGGCAGTTCACCGGAGGAGATGTCCAGCCACATCAACACCGAGCTGGTGAAATGGGCCAATGTGGCGCGCAGTGCCAAGCTGGAGCGCGGCACACTCAACTGAGCGGATGTTCAGCCGGCAGGCAGTGACGAGGAGGGGGCGAGTGCCCCCTCTTTTTTCCCTCACCGATTTCGGGGAGACGAGACTGCAGCGCGGTTTA
>CAIPGJ010000449.1 GCA_903864555.1 uncultured Pseudomonadota bacterium
GCTGGCACACCTCGGGCATGTTGCCGAAGGGGTGCATTCAGCGCGTGAGGTGCAACGTCTGGCCGCCCGGGTGGGCGTGGACATGCCCATCACCGACGCAGTGTGCAGCGTGCTGTTTGGCGGAGTCAGCCCTGCCGAGGCCGTGCAGCGCCTGCTGGCCCGCGACCCGCGCGGCGAGCACTGAGCCGTCTATTTCCGTTGGCGTGAGGGTCGGTCTTCGACGATTTCCGTGGAGACGAGGCTGCGGCGCGGTTTACCCCCTTGTCAAAGGGGGCCGACTCGTGAGCGCAGCGAACGAGCGGGGGGATTTTCACCCGGCAGGCGGATCTACGTGCCTTTACCAAGCCTTGCTGCGAGTCCTGATCATGATTGTTACTTTGCAGACAGCGCACCGCAAGACATCCAAGGCATCTACCTGATAGCGACTGGTGCAATTCAAGCGTAGCGGTATAAAAATCCCCCCGCTCGGCTTCGCCGTGTCGGCCCCCTTTGACAAGGGGGTAAACCCATGCCTGCGCCGGCCTGCCGCCAGTACCGTCCCCGGAAATTGACGAAGAACCTTTGACAAGGGGGTTAACACCGCCGTTACTGCCGGCGGCCGCGGGGCCTGCGCTTGGCGTGCTACAGCAGCGCCTGGGTCATGCGTCCGCGCACCAGGTCCTGCGCCTGGGCGACGATGCGATCGAGCAGCTCCTGGCAGGTGGGCACATCGTGGATGAGGCCCAGCACCGGCCCGGAGGAGAAGGCGGCGTGCTGCGGGTCGCCCATCTCGTAACCGACGCGATTGCGCTCGCCGCTGACCAGGTGGCCGAAGGCGGCATAGCCGCCATCGGGCTGCTGCTTCTCGATGTCGAGGATTTCCAGCGAGGCCTTGTTTTTGAACACGCGCCGGGGCCGGTGGATGGACTTCATGATGTGCACCGAGCCGCGCTCGTCGGCGGCGAGCAGTGCCTGCTTGAAGCTCTCGGGAATGGGCGCTTCCTTGGTGGCCATGAAGCGTGTGCCCATGTTGATGCCGTCCGCTCCCAGGGCGATTGCTGCGGCGAGGCCGCGGCCGTCGCCAAAGCCACCGGAGGCCAGCAGCGGAATGCCTATCCGGTCGGCGGCCAGGGGGATGAGGGTGATGTTGCCGACTTCGTCGCGCCCCGGGCTGCCGGCGCAATCCCAGCCGTCCATGCTGATGATGTCGCAGCCCATGCGCTCGGCGGTGACGCCATGGCGCACCGAGGTGCACTTGTGGATGATCTTCACACCGGCCTTCTTGAAGATGGGGATGAAGGGTTCCGGATTGTTGCCGGCGGTCTCGACGATCTTCACGCCGCTGGCGGCGATGGCCTCGGCGTAATCGGTGTAGGGCACCTTGTTCGGGCGCGGTGTGAAGCTGAGGTTCACGCCGAAGGGCTTGTCGGTCATGCTGCGGGTGCGCTCGATCTCCCGGATGAGCGCCTCGGGGTCGGGCTGGGTGAGCGCGGTGATCAGGCCCAGGCCCCCGGCATTGGACACGGCCGCCGCCAGCTCCGCACGGCCGATCCAGGCCATGCCGCCGCAGACGATGGGGTACTTGATGCCGAGCAGTTCGGTGACGCGGGTTTTCATCGGGCCTCCTGGGATGGCGTGCGGTTGGGTCCGCATCGAGTACGGACATTTTAACGGCCATGCTCGGACAGGCCGGAACGGCCGCGCGGGCCGCGCCCATGGTCATTCCGGCTGGTCACTTTGTCGTGAGTCGGCTAATCTGTGGCGGCACACTGTCCGCAGCCGGCGAATCAGGCTTCAACGTTCGCCAGGACAAACAAGGACAGGGCACAACAAAGGAGGTAGCAACGATGACGATGGCAATCCGCCGTTTGGGCGACAGGATCGGTGTCGAGGTGTCCGGCGTCGATGTCAGGACCATGGATGACGCCGACTTTCGCAGGATGTACCAGGCCTGGCTGGACCAGAGCATCCTGGTGGTGCGCGGACAGGATCTGACCCCGCCGGAATACCTGGCCTTCGGCCGCCGCTTCGGCACGCTGATTCCGCATCCTTCGGCCAATGTGCCGCACCCCCAGCATCCGGAGATCACCGTCATGGGCATCGACAAGTTCGATGCCGAGGGCAAGATCAAGATGCATATCTATCGGCGCGGCGCCGAGGCCTTCCACACCGATGGCAATTTCGACGAAGACCCCTACAAGGCCACCGCGCTGTATTGCCTGGCGGTGCCCAGCCGCGGCGGGGACACGCATTTCGCCAGCATGTATGCAGCCCACGATGCGCTGCCCGATCGCATCAAGCAGCGCCTGGATGGCGTCAAGGGCGTCTATCTCTATTCCGGCAAGCGCGAGTTCAATCCGGAGTACATGAAGTCGGCCAAACTCAAGCCCAGCAAGCCGATACGCCATCTGCTGCTGGGCACCCATCTCGAGACGGGGCGCAAGGTGCTGTTCTTCGATCGCATCAAGATTGTCAGCATCGATGGCATGGACCAGGCCGAGAGCGATGCCATGATCGATGAACTCACTACCTACATGATCCAGCCCGATGCCCAGTACACCCATCAATGGGCCAAGGGCGACATCGTGATGTGGGACAACCGCAGCAGTTACCACAAGGCCGCCGGTGACTACCCGGTGGAGGAGGA
>CAIPGJ010000450.1 GCA_903864555.1 uncultured Pseudomonadota bacterium
ACCGAGGCCAGCCGGCCCGGCCACAGCGCCACCTGGCTGGTGGCATTGGCCAGCTTGGGCGGCAGGCCCATGCCCAGCAACACCGGAAAGGTGATCAGCGTGCCGCCGCCGGCCAGCGCATTGACCACGCCACCGCCGATGCCGGCGGCGAACAGGATGAGGATCTCGACCGGGGTCATGGGCAACAGTCCCTAGCCCCAGCAAGCCAGCAGCAGCTCCCGCAGCATGGGCACTTCCTTGCGGAACTCCTGCTTGGGATCGACGTTGAAGGTCTTCAGGCAGTTCTGCAGGATCTGCTCGGCACCCGCTTGGGGCACCTCGCACTCGGTAAGGTTCTTCGGCATCCCCAGGCGGGTGAAGAGGCGCTCGAGTTCATCGGCGGCGCGTGCCGGCGCCACCTCCACCGCATCACCCACTGTCCACACGCCCAGCGCGCTGGCGATATTGCACATGGCCTGCGGATCGCGGTAACCCAGGTGGCGCATCACCGTGGGCGTCAGCGCCGCCCCGACCTGCCCCTGCCCGACATGCTCGTACAGATGGAAGATGGCGGCCGAGAAGGCATACACCACGCGGGTCGCCCAGTGGTTGACGCGTCCACCACCGTCGTCGGCCTGGCGGTTACTGAGGAAACTCGCCACGCACAGGTCGATGCGCGCGGCCGGCGTGTCCAGCCGGTCGAAGGTGCTGAGTATCAATTCGAAGGATTGCAGCCGGTTGTAATACACCAGCGGATTGGCGCGGACCTGGCCCATGTTCATGGCCGCGCGCCAGAACACGTAGGCCGCGGTGCCGCCCATCATGGATAGGGGCGCGGTCATCAGCGCGTCCTCGTCCCAGAACATCGCCACCGGCCGCGTCTTCGGGTCGAAGAACTCCATGCGATGGTCCAGGCCCTCGGCCTTGGCGGGGGACCCGGCGCGGTTGGCAGCGCCGGTGGAGGCGGTCACCACATTGATGATGGGCAGCTTGGGCGCCATCAACCGGGGACTGATGGCGGCACGGCCGTCCTCCGGATACTGCGTCATCAGCTCGTAAGGCGAGCCCTGCTCCGCCAGCAGGATGGCGACGATGCGAACGCCCTGGATGACGCTGCCCGCGCCGACGGCAATCAGGAGGTCGGCATTGGCCGCTCGCGCGCCGTCGCGTGCCGCCAGCACATCCGGCAGCGGCGTGTCCTTGCCCATTTCGTCGTAGACGCCGACACAGGCCTCGCCCAGCAGCGCCTGCATATTGCGGATCAGCTCGGTCTTGCGCGACACCGAGCGGCCACAGATGATGTAGGCGCGTTTCGCCCTGTTGCGCTTGAGCTCCGCCGGCAGATTGCCCAGGGCGTTCTTGCCCGAGTAGATGCGGCAGGGAAAGCTGGTGATGCGGAAGTCGTGCTCGAAGTCATGCATGCTGCGCTCCTGCCGTGGCTGGCCGGAAGCAGCGGTAGGTTCCGGCCATTATGATCAATTTAAAATGGTATATCAGGTGATTATTGGCTTTATCGACACAATATGATCACCAGATGAATGGGATGAAGCGTTTCGTCCCGGCCGCATACGCCGCGTAGTCCGGAAACTTCTCCCGCAGGGCGGCCTCCTCCACCGAGGATTTCTTCCACAGCACCAGCATCAGAAGCGCCAGCGCCACCAGCTTGAGGGGATCCCCATAGGCCAGCACTTCGGCCACGCCGAACAGCAGCACGGCCGTGTACATCGGATGGCGGATATGGCGGTAAGGTCCGTCGGTAACGAGCCGGCCACCGGCCTTGGGTTCGGGGCGGATATTGAAATTGCCCGGATGGTTGTAGACCAGCGTCCATACACCCAGCAGCAGGCACAGTGCCAGCGGCAGCAGCGCCAGGCCGGACCAGGCCTGCGGCGTGAAGGGCCACACCAGCCAGGCGATCAGGGAAAACTGTGCGGCGACCAGCAAGCGGCCGTTCATGGGGAACACCGCCGACCTGCAGCCACCCTGCCCGCCTTGGTCCAATGGCGCATCAGAAGGGTTTGTCCCCGCGCACCAGGATGCGATGCAGCAGGCGATGCTGGCTGTGGTCGTAGTCAAAGCCCGCCTTGTGCATGGCCGTGCGGTTGTCCACAATCAGCATGTCGCCCGCCTGGTACTCGTGGGCATAGATGAACTCCGGCTTCATCGCCACCTGCAGCAGCTCGTCGAGGAAGGCCTGCGTCTCGGCCGGCTCCATGCCGGGGATGTGGTCGGTCTTGCCCTTGTGGAACCAGATGGCCTTGGTGCC
>CAIPGJ010000451.1 GCA_903864555.1 uncultured Pseudomonadota bacterium
ATCATCAAGAAGTTCCGCAATATTGGCGTCGATGCACAAACATCCTGCACCACCTACGATGGTAAGTACGCCATGGTGATTTTCTCCGGTTTCCAACGGATGGAAGCGGGTGCATTCGTCTTCCGTCAGGACACACTCGAGCAGGTGGGTTATATGCCGAACTTTGGCGGCCATCATGACTGCGTGATTGTGCCTTCCACAGTTGACCAGCTCAAGTTCAGCCGCAGTTGCACGGTGTGACAATGGGCATTGCGGTTTCCCATTTGGCCATGCTCGCACGGATGGCGGTTGTCGATTTAAGCCGCCGCCCGTGGAGGCTTGGCTTTCTGGCTGCGGGCATCGCATTAGCGGGTGCCGCATCCTTCGGGGCGCTGGTGTTTCATTCGGCGGTGGGCCGCTCACTCGAGCAAAGCATGGCCCGCCTAGGGGCTGATGCCGCCGTTGTGCCAGCGGGCGTAACCACCAACCTCACCCCCGTCCTCCTGACGGTTGAACCCGGGCCGAAGGTCATTTCCCCTGCGACACTTGCGAGGATTTCCTCTCTTCCCGTGGTGAAATCTGTTGCGGTCCAACGAACCCTGAAGATAGCTGATACCAGCGGACACTTGCCCATTGACATGATCGTCTTTGACCCCGCAGCCGACCTGACAGTGCAACCCTGGGTGGCGGAACGGCTTGACCGTCCCTTTGGCGCAGGTGATGTGATTGTGGGCGGGCGCCGTCCGGAGTCTATGGGTGAACGACTGGTGCTTCAGGGAGTCGAGGTAACAGTCCACGGCAGGCTGGGCCTGACCGGAGCTGGACCTTTCGAGCGCTCGATGTTCATGGCGCCTGAAACTGCCAGCCAGTTGGCACGGGCGAAGGCTGTCATGGCGGACGGTAACCCTTGGCCTGAAGAACCACTGAACTCCCCAAGCGGAGCGATGATCCGGCTTGTGCCGGGCAGGGGGCTTGAGGAACTGCGATTTGCGATGGCAACAATTCCAGAAGTTGCGATTGTCGCCGGTGGGGCAACCCAAGTCGAGGTTCGGCAAGCAGTGTCGGCTTTGAGCGACAGTTCGCTGGCCACACTGTGGTTGGCGCTTGTCGCACCGGCGGTCTTGGTCGGTGTGGCCTACACCGGAATGCTTGCCGAGCGCCGGCGGGAATTGGGAACCATGTTGGCGATCGGTGTTCCAGGGCGTGCCATCGTGGCCACCGTTGGTATTGAGGCCACCATTACCTCACTGGCGGGTGCTTTCGGCGGAATTTTCATGGCCTTCCTTATCGTTTCAGGATTTCTGAGAACGGCGGGGTTCACTCTCAAGCAAAGGGGAATCACCCTTACGGTACCTTCCATAGCCGAATACACTTGGTTCGCATTCGTGAGCACCATGGCCGTTGCGGCAACGGCGATATTGGCCGCCATGCTGGCCGCCTGGATCGAAACAAGACGCCAGCCATGGACTCTTCTTCGCAGCGATGCACCATGACCACCACGCCTATACTCGAGGCGCAGGAAGCAAGCCTTATCTACACGACATCCCGCGGCCCTATCGCTGCCGTCGAAAATACCAACCTGCGGATTGAGCAAGGGGAATGTGTTGCCATCCTCGGGCGTTCTGGATCGGGCAAATCAACACTCCTTGCTCTTCTCGGCGGCCTGTGCAAGCCGACAACGGGCGAGGTGCTGTTTCATGGAAAAAACTGGGGCACGATGACATCGGCCGAGGTCAACGCAGCGCGGACCTCCGGCATCGGGTTGCTGCTTCAGGAAGGCGGGTTGCTTCCAGGCCTTAGGGTGCTTGACAATGTGCTCCTTTCGGCAGTCCTTGCCGGCATGAACCACTCCGATGCGGTCGCAAGGGCCACCGAACTTCTGAAATTGGTCGGGCTTGGAGACCGATGGGATGCTTACCCGGCAGATCTTTCGGGCGGCCAGAAAAGGCGGGTTGCCTTGGCGCGCGCCTTGGCCGGCAACCCGAGGGTCATTCTCGCCGACGAACCCACGGGCGACCTCGATTTATTGGCAGGAGGGGAAATTGTCGGCATATTGAAGGGAATCAGGGACGCCCGCCGGACTGCCATCGTGGTTGTGACCCATGACCCGGCCGTTGCAGCGATCGCGGACAAGCGATTCAGGATCGAAGCGGGAAGATGCACCCCAATCGCTGGCGAACCCGGGCCGGCTATTGAAATAGCTGCAGCTTGTGTTGATCCTTCGGTGGCAGTGTTTGAGCCGACGCCTGCAACCCTCGAAGCGCGCCAACCGAGCACCGCCATAGGCAATTTAATTCTTAATTGGATGGCTGTTTTGTCGGTCTTCTTGTTTGCTGCGGGTGCTGTATCAATTGTTGACAATCTGATCGCAGGAAGGCAGGAGGCAACGGTTCAGGCCACCAAGGCGCTACGCCGCATGGCCGAGGAAATGGCGCTTCAGGACCTGCGGGCTGATCTGGATGATGTAGTTAAGGCCCCCGATGGTACCGTCATTGCGACGATGTTTCTCCAGAACTATCACCCTGACCGGACCATCCATGTCCTTGGCCCCGCGATCGAGGTTGGGATCCAGTGGAAAGGTAGATGGGATGGTATTCCCAATGTTGTCGACCATGATGCAAAAACAATTCGAGCCATCGGCCGGGAAAAAACTTTGCTGGGCATTCGTTTCAAGATCCCTGAGGGAGGTTTCGATGAACTTCTTCCGGGCTATATCCATGTGAGAATCGGAGCGGCAATGGTTGTGAGCGACCAGGCAAATGGAACTGGAGACCTTTTTGATCGGCAAGACGCTTATTACATTTACCTGCGGGATCCGCACCGGACTGACGACTGGATTCGCCGGGCCAACCGTTGGTCTGAAAAAGCTACGATCCCCATGTGGATTTCAATGCCATCCCATTGAAATCCATGTGCGCCCTATAATCAGCCCGCCCTCAATATTTCCAAATCAATCCCGTTAGCCCTGCCAGAATAAACTGTTTTCCTTGACATCTCATGTTAAACCAAGAGAGATGGCAAAATGATTTAGACAAAAACGCAAAAGGTTTTGCGGCAGAGGCTTGGGACAAGGACTGATGCTTTACCTATTGTAATTGCGGCAACGAAGGCAATTCCCTATTTGTTAACATGGAATTGCAGGC
>CAIPGJ010000452.1 GCA_903864555.1 uncultured Pseudomonadota bacterium
GCAGGGTCAGCGTGGTCTTGCCTGAAGATTCCGGCCCGTAGATCTCCACCACGCGTCCGCGTGGCAACCCGCCCACGCCCAGCGCCACATCCAGCCCGAGGGACCCGGTAGACACCACCTGCACGTCCTGCAGGGCCGCGCCGTCCATCTTCATGATGGAGCCCTTGCCAAACTGCTTTTCGATTTGCGCCAGCGCTGCCTGGAGCGCCTTGCTCTTGTTGTCGTCCATGTGATTTGTCCCTTTGTTGTCGAATTGATTATGGCACAAACGGGCAGCCCGCCAGCGCGTTGACCTGTAATTTTATACAGTACCTGAGAAAACGCAACCGCCTCATGCTTTTCAATGACTTAGCCTCTGACGGAGACGGTTCATACAGGGCCGCCGTGATAGAATTCATGCCCCAGATCGAGCAGCCGTGTGCAGGTCCAGCCTGTCCTGGAGCGCACATTCCCCGAACACCCTGGATCCCTGGATAGCCGTGAAACCCAGCCAATCGACCTACATTCCCGTGCGTGGCCTGCAGTACCACATCCGCAGCTGGGGCAACCCCGATGCACCGAAAGTGATCATGCTGCATGGCGCGCAGGAATGCTCGGCCAGCTGGCAGTTCGTCGTCGATGCGCTGAAATCCGACTGGCACCTGATCGCCCCGGACTGGCGTGGCTACGGCCTGAGCGCCTGGACCGGCGCCCAGACCTACTGGCAGCAGGACCTGGTGGGCGACCTCAACGTCATCCTCAATCGCTACTCCCCCGATGAACCAGCGCTGCTGTTCACCCACAGCCTGGGCGGCAATGTCGCCAGCGTGCTGGCCGGCTTGCGGCCGGAGCGCGTGCGCCGGCTGGTCAACGTCGAGGGCTACAACGTTCCCACCATTCCGGTGGAGGTCCTGCACAAGCGCTACAGCGCCTGGCTGGACAGCACCTCGCGCGAGCAGGCACCGGAGCGCGCCTACCCGAGTTACGAGGCCTTTGCCGAGCGTATGTGCAAGAAGAACCCGCGGGTGACGCCCGAGCGCGCCCTGTTCTTTGCGCAGAACCTGTGCAAGGACGCCCCCGGCGGCGGCGTCACCCTGCGCTCCGATCCCGCCTATGGCAATGCCACCCCGGTCTCCTACCGTCTCGACGAGCAGTCGACCTACTGGCGCCGCATCACCGCGCCGGTGTTATGGGTGGAAGGCGGCGCATCGGACTGGCTGCACGACCTGCTGAAAACCGGCGAATACGACCAGCGCGTTGCCTGCTTCCGCAACCTGACACGCGAGCGATTCGAACTGGCCGGCCACAACATCCACCACGAGGAACCCGAGCGCCTCGCCGAAGTCTGCGAGCGCTTCCTGCTGCAAGCCTAGAGAAGACAACGTCACAGACCAAGGCGGCCACTGACCGCCGACAGACACATTCGGAGGAGACACATGAAAACCAGCGAATCGGTATTCCTGCCCGTGCGGGGTCTGCAGTACCACTGCCGCGTCTGGGGACCGGCCGGCGCCCCGAAGCTGTTCATGCTGCACGGCTTTCAGGACGTTTCGGCATCCTGGCATTTCGTGGCGGATGCCCTGAAGGAAGAGTGGCAGGTGATCGCGCCCGACTGGCGCGGCTACGGCCTCACCGACTGGAGCGGTGGCGATAGCTACTGGCAGCCTGACTACCTGGGCGACCTCGATGCCATCCTCGACCACTTCACGCCCGAAGAGCCGGCGCGCATCGTCGCCCACAGCATGGGCGCGGGCGTCGCCGCCATCTACGCCGGCGTGTGTCCCGACAATGTGTCGAAATTCGTCAATGTGGACGGCTTCGGCATCGGCGGTCCGCGCCGCCCCGACCCGGCGCCTCGGCGCATCGGCAAGTGGCTGCGCCAGTTATGGGAAGACACTGACCAGCGCCCCTACGACAGCTTCGAGGAATTCGCCGACCGCATGCAGGCCGAGAACCACCGCCTCACCGACGAGCGCGCTGCCTTCTTCGTGCAGCACTGGGGGAAGCAGGAAGCCGATGGCACCGTGGTGCGCCGCGCCGACCCAGCGCACAAGCGCATCAATCCGCTGCCTTACCCAGTGGATGACGTGCTCGACTGCTGGGCCCAGACTCAGGCCCGGGTGCTGTGGATTGCCGGCGGACAGTCCGGGCTGATGGAGCGTTTTGCCGCCAATCCCCAGGCGCTGGAGGACCGCAAGTCCTGCTATCGCGACCTGCAGATCGAAACCGTCGACGACTCGGGCCACAACATCCACCACGACCAGCCGGAGCGGCTGGCCGAACTGACAGAACGTTTCATGCTCGAA
>CAIPGJ010000453.1 GCA_903864555.1 uncultured Pseudomonadota bacterium
GACTCGTGAGCGCAGCGAACGAGCGGGAGGATTTTCTCCCGCGACCCATTTTTAGTTCGCCAGTCATGACCGGATGCGGACTCTGCGCACGGGTGTTGCCTTGCAGATGGGAGGGGCGCGGGAAGCAGCATCTGGCAGTCACACGTGCATGGCAACCCCAACGCTAGAAAATCCCCCCCGCGACCGGGTCACCTCGACTCACTCCGGGGCGCTCGACAACAGTCAGAACGTGCCCATCGACAGGAAACCATCGACCGGGTCGAAGTCATTGACGAGCTTCTTGCCCACCAAGTCCTTGAGGGCCTCGGTGGCACCGCCGCCCAGCGTGCCATAGCGCACGCCACGGTAGATGCGCGACACGGCGGCATCATCGGTGAAGCCCAGGCCGCCATGCATCTGCAGCGCCTCGTTGGCGACGCGGATGGCCATCTCGTTGACGAACATCTTGGCGATGGCGGCTTCATGGGGGTTGGGGAAGGGGTCGGCGCTCAGGCAGGCGCGATACAGCAGGCTGCGTCCGGCCTCGATGTCCCGGTACATCTCGGCCAGCTTCCACTGGATGCCCTGGAAGGCAGCGATGGCCTGGCCGCGGATCTGGCGTTCGCGCACGAAGCGGATGGCCTCCTCGAAGGCGCCTTCGGCCAGGCCCAGGGAAATGCTCGGATTGAGGCAGCGCTGGGTGTTGAAGGCGCTCAGCAGTTTCTTGAAGCCGCCTTCCTTCAGCAGCACGTTCTCGGCGGGCACTTCCAGATTATTGAACTGGATCTCGGCCAGGTTCTCGCCACCCAGGGTGTGGTAGCGCGCGGTGACTTCGAAACCGGGGGTGTTGCGGTTGACCAGCACGCAGCCGATGCCTTCGCGCCCGGGCGTGCCGTTGATGCGGGTGAAGACGACGAACCATTCGGCTTCGTTGGCCTTGCTGATCAGTGTCTTCACGCCATTGACCACCGCCTTGTCGCCCTTGATGACGGTGTTGGTGCGGTAGTTGGGGACGTCGGTCCCGGATTGCGGCTCGGTCATGCACACGGCAAGGTAGACATCCCCGGAGCAGACCTTGGGCAGAATCTCGCGGCGCATGCGCTCAGGGGCATAGGTGGCAATGACGCGCGCCTGCACACCCAGCTGGCTCATCACGCCCATGGCCGTGGGATAACAGTTTTTGGCGATCTCCTCCAGCACCAGCGCCGTCTCGAACACGCGCAGGTTGGAACCACCGTATTCCTCGGGGATGGCCATGCCCAGCACACCGATCCTGGCGAGCGCCTTGAGGTTCTCCTCGGGATAGGTGCCATCGAGGTACTTGATCGAGTTGCGGCGAAAATCCATGCTGCGGGCAACTTCACGGACGGCGCCGATCAATGCGCGCTGCTCTTCGGTGAGCATGAGTCTCTGGCTGGTCATGCGGTCATTCCTTTGCGGGTGGTTGCGATGGCAGGCAAATCAGCTTACTCCGGCTTCAGGCCGGCCTTCTTCGACAGGTCCTGGTAGAACCTGAAGCGTTCAGCCGAAGCCCGGGAGATGGCTTCCTGGTTCTCGTAGTGGATTTCAAACAGGATCTTCTGGGCACTGGCCTTCATCTCGGGCAGGGCCAGCGCCGCAGCGGCGGCGGCCGACAGCCGGTCGATGATGGCCTGCGGCGTGCCGGTGCGCACGGCCAGCGCATAGGCCGGGCCATAGATTTTCGGAAAGCCGAGTTCGGCAAAGGTCGGCACATCCGGATTGGCGGCGCTGCGGGTGGTGCCGGTGATGCCGTGCACGCGGATGCGCGACTTGATGGGCAGGGACGTGCCTTCGGCGATGATGCCCCATTCGATCTGGCTGGTGATCAGCGCATTCACGAAGGGGGCTCCGCTGGGAAAGGGTACATGCACCAGATCCAGCCCCAGTTCCTGGATCAATGACAGGGTGTAGAGCCGCACCTGCGGCGTCGAGGAGCCGTAGTTGAACTTGCCCGGGGCGGCGCGCGCTGCAGCAATGACTTCCTTGAAATTCGCGGGCGCCGAAGCAGCCGGGGTGGCCAGCAGGTAGCGCACCTCCCCGATGCCGGCCACCAGCGTCAGGTCCTTGAACGGGTCGAAACGCAGGCTCTTCCAGACCAGCGGCATCAGCGCCTGGCCATCGATGCCGATCACGCCCACGGTATAGCCATCCGCAGGGGCCGACTTGGCGATGTACTCGAAGCCGACCACCTGCTCGGCACCGGGCTTGTTGATCACCACCACCGATTGCTTCAAGACCTTGGACATCGCATCGCCCACCACACGGGCCACCACGTCGGCCGTGGGCCCAGGGGTGGTGGGCGCAATGAACTGGATGGGCCGGTCCGGATAGCCCTGTGCCAGCGCCATGCCGCCCGAGGCGAGCAGCCAGGAAAGCACGCTCGTGCCGAAGATCAGTTTGCGCAATTGCATGAAACACTCCTTGCGTTGAATGTGGCCGGCCCTGAAGGCGACCGGTTCCGGCTGGCGGTGAAGCGACCTACCATGCCCCCTCCAGCAGCTGTTGCAGTTCGCCCGCGTCCCGCACCCGCCGCGGGTTGTCACGCACGAACCAGTCTTCCATGGAAATCTCTGCCAGATGGGACAGCGAGTCCCGCGTGACACCGATGTCGCGCAGGCGCCTGGGTGTGCCCAGGGCGTCGGAAATCGCTCCCAGGGCGTCCACCACGACTTCGACAGCCTCTCTGCGGTCGGCATTCAGCCCGAAGGCATCCACAAGCTTGCGCAAGCCCTCCGCGGCAGCCTCCTGGTTGAAGCGGACGACATGCGGCATCACCACGGCATTGGCCAGACCGTTGTCGATGTGGAAGCGCGCGCTGATGGCATGACCGAGCGGAATGGCGATGCCGGCCCCGGTGTAATCCGTGCCGTGACCGCACAGCAGCGAAGC
>CAIPGJ010000454.1 GCA_903864555.1 uncultured Pseudomonadota bacterium
CCTGTGTCGGCAGTGAGTGGTGCCGCTTCGGCGTGCAGGACTCCACGCAGATGGGCATCGACCTGGAAAAGGCCTTCTGGAAGATGTATGCCCCGCACAAGGTCAAGTTCGCCGTCTCAGGCTGCCCGCGCAACTGCGCCGAATCCGGCATCAAGGATGTCGGCGTGATCGGCGTGGATTCCGGCTGGGAGATCTACGTCGCCGGCAACGGCGGCATCAAGACCGAAGTGGCGCAGTTCCTGTGCAAGGTGAAAACGGCGGGCGAAGTGCTCGAATACGCCGGTGCCTTCATCCAGCTCTACCGGGAAGAGGCGCGCTACCTCGACCGCACCGTGCACTGGGTGGCGCGCGTCGGCCTGGACTACGTGAAGCAGCGCGTGCTCGAGGATGCGGACAACCGCAAGGCGCTCTACGCCCGGCTGCAGTACGCGCTGCAGGGCGAAAAGGATCCGTGGGCCGAAGCCGTGCGGAGCGCAGACAAACATGAATTCGAGGTGCTCACAGCATGAACGCACGCGCCATCAGCATCAGTCCCGCCCAGTCCCCGCGCCAGTGGGTCAAGGTCGCCGCATTGCAGGACATCCCGAAACTCGGCGCACGGGTGGTGAAAAGCGCCCACGGCGACATCGCCGTGTTCCGCAACGCCGAGGATGAAGTATTCGCTCTGCGCGACCAGTGCCCGCACAAGGGCGGACCGCTGTCCCAGGGCATCGTCCTTGGCAAGACCGTCGCCTGCCCGCTGCACAACTGGCAGATCGGCTTGGCCGACGGCCAGGCGGTGGCGCCGGACGAGGGCTGCACCGGGCGCTTCGCCGTGAAGGTGGCGGAAGGGATGGTCTATCTCGAGATCTGATCTGGCCTTCCGGATATGTGAATTCGTATTTATTATCAATTTCGAGCCTATATACACATCATTATTGGCTCCATTGATCTATTGATATCACCTATCTCCTGTGATCCCCGTGATATCCGGACTACGGGGGCTCTCCCTGGGCAAACTTCCATGCCTGACAGCTGCTCGGGCTGTCCCGCACCGTTTGCACCTTCGCTGGGCAGCGCATGCAATCCATGCCGATGAGGGGGCAAACGCCAACCGCAACTCGGGATTTGGGTCCACCCGCCAAGCCGCAATCCGCCCGCCACAGCCTGCCGGATTAGAATCCGCCCTCAATCCAGGGAGGAGGCAGGCCGGCATGAAAGAAGTCAACAACCGCGTCACCATGAGTGTCGAGGAAGCGCGCGCGCTGTGCCGCATGGCCGTGGCAAGCACCGGTTACAACGAAGCCGACTCGGCCATCATCGCCGAGCACGTCGTGGATGCAGCCCTGTGCGGCTATGAGTATTCCGGTCTGCCCAAGGTGCTCAACATCGAGGACAGCCGCCGCCATGCCCTGGGACGCAAGCCCGTGTCCATCCTCCGCGAAACGCCGGTGTCCGCACTCATGGACGGTGGCAACAATGTCGGCATGCTGGCCCTGCACCACGCCACCGAAGTCGCCATCGCCAAAGCCAGCGCCCAGGGCTTTGCCATCGTCGGCATGAACAACGCCTGGACCAGCGGGCGCAGCGCCCACTATGTCGAGCGCATCGCGCGCGCCGGCCTGATCGCCATCCACACCGCCAGCGCCGCGCGCCAGGTGGCGCCACCGGGCGGCGCCAAAGGCGTGCTGGGCACCAACCCCATCGCCTTTGCCTTCCCGTGCGATCCGGATCCACTGGTCATCGACATGGGCACTTCGGCAGTGATGGCCACCGACGTGAAGTACCGCGAGCGCATGGGCATCCCGCTGCCGGAGAATTCGGCCATCGATGCGAATGGGGAAGTCACCCGCGATGCCGCGCTGGCCTCGCTCGGCGCGCTGCTGCCCTTCGGCGGCGCCACCGGCGCGCACAAAGGCTTTGGCCTGTCACTGGCGGTGGAGGCGCTCGGCGTGCTGGGCGGCTCGGCCTCGGACCTGGACCAGGCCTATGGCTATGTCTTCATCGCCGTGAAACCCGACCTGCTGATGAGCCTGGATCAGTACAAGCGCGAACTGGCGCAGTCCATCGCGCGCATCAAGGCGACGCCGCGCGCGGCCGGCGTCGATGAAATCCGCATCCCTTCCGAGCGCATGTACCGGCAGCGCGCGCGCCAGATGCGCGAAGGCATCGAAGTGGACAAGAGGATCTACGACATCGTGAAAGCGCTGGCCGATCGTGGTTTGAAGAAGGCGTGAAGCACTGATCAAGTCACCAACGACAAGGGGCTTGACTGATTCCTGAGGGACCCGTGGCCGCAAATCCGGCCGGCCCTGGATTACCCCCTTTGACAAGGGGGTTAACACACCCGGAGTCCTGCCGCCCCTGCCCTTGCCGGCCCTACTGGTCGATCCGGATATTCGCCACCTTGATGATCTTGCCGTACTTGGCGGCATCAGCGCGCATCATCTCGCTGAACTGCTCGGGCCCGTTGAAATACGGGTCCAGCCCCTGGCTGGTCAGCTTCTCGCGGATGTCGGGCATGGCGATGATCTTGGCCGTCTCGGCCGAGAGCCTGTCGATGATGGCCCGGGGCGTGCCGGCGGGGGCGAGGATGCCGCGCCAGAAACCGGCGTCGTAACCGGGCAGTCCCGCCTCAGTGAAGGTGGGCAGGTTGGGCAGGCTGGACATGCGCTTGTTGCCGCTCACGGCCAGCGCCCGCAGCTTGCCCGCACGCACATGCGAGATGGCATTGATGGGCACCACGAAGGAGGACTGCACCTGCCCCCCGAGCAGGTCGGCAATGGCCGGGGCCGCGCCCTTGTAAGGAATGTGCTGCAGTTTCACCCCGGCCAGCTCATTGAAGAACTCCCCGGCCAGGTGGTTGGCGCCGCCGGAACCGGCTGAAGCGTAATTGATCTGGCCGGGCTTCGCCTTGGCCAGCGCAATGAACTCCTTCAGCGTATTGGCCGGGAAGGACGGATGCACCACCAGCAGTTCTTCGGCATTGTCGGTGGAGGCCACCGCCGCGAAATCACGCAGCGGGTCGTAGGGCGCCGGCAGCAGCTGCGGGATCACCACATGGGTCATGGCGGTGTAGATGATGGTGTAGCCATCGGGCGGGGCCTTGGCCACGAAATCGGTGCCGATGATGGTGTTGCCGCCACCGCGGCTGTCGATCAGCACCTGCTGGCCCCAGGCCTCGGTGTACTTCTCGCCGATCATGCGCGCCACGATGCTGGTGCTGCCCCCGGCGGCATAGGGGGTGACGAAGCGGATGGGCTTGTTGGGATAGCCCTGCTGCGCCAGCACC
>CAIPGJ010000455.1 GCA_903864555.1 uncultured Pseudomonadota bacterium
AAATGAGCTCCCCGGAAATCGGCGAAGAGCCTTGTCGGCTCTTCGTCGAATTCCGGGGGACGTGGCTACGGCGCGATTCACCCCCGGGTCAAAGGGGGCCGACTCGTGAGCGCAGCGAACGAGCGGGGGGAGTTTCTCCCGCTGCCTTTATCGTTCACCCGTCATGACCGGGCCCGGAGTGTCCTCCGGTGCGTCCTCGTTGCAAGGCAATTGCCGTGCGCAGGGTTCATGCTCTATCGGCAAAGGGCCATGAGACCCGCCTGGCTGGTCAAAATCCCCCCGCTCGTGCTGCGCGCGAGTCGGCCCCTTTGACAAGGGGGTTAACCCGGGCCTGCCAAGCTTGCTGCCAATGCCATCCCCGGAAATCGATGAAGAAGCTTTGACCAGGGGGTTAAAGCCGGCACGACTCGGAGCGGTCTTTCAGTGGACCGTGGCGGTTGACGGGCCGATGTCGGCCAGCACGGCAAAGAAGAAGGGCAGGGACGGATTGCGGACGGCACCGTCAAAGGGCTGCAGCAGTTGCCCGGCATGGGCGAGCACCCAGGGCAGCGCGACATCGAAGCCATCCAGGGTGACCAGGAACTGCACCTGGCCTTCGGCATGGTTCACCAGCGTGGACAGCCCGCGATAGCCGGGACACTGGCGCATCAGCGGGAGGAAGCTGTCCTTGAGGACGGCGCGCGCACGCGGCAATTCCTCGCTGTTGGAAAACCCGGCAAAGTGCAGCAGCACCGGGCCATCCTGCGGCGCATCCGTGGCCGTAGCCGTAGCCTGCAATGCACCTGACTGCGCCAGTGACAGCGGCGCGGCGTCGTAGGCATCGTCCGGCTGCGAGGTGACCAGGGTGCCGGCGGCTTCCAGGAGGCGGGCGAAGCGTTGCACCAGGCCGCTCTGGAATTTCCGGTTGAAGGCCAGGCCTTGCTCGAAGCTGGCAAAACAGAACAGGAACTGCGTCTGCAGTGTCAGGCGGTTGAGCAGCAGCAGCGCACGCTCGAAACCGGGCTCATTGCGCAGGCCCTTCTCCATCTGCGAGAAGGCCAGGGTGATTTCATCGCTTGCCCCGGGGTTGGCCTTGCCGGCCAACTGGAATACCACACTCATGATTGCCCTTCCATGAACTTTGTGACCACGCTTCGCATGCCCGCCATCACGGCTCCCTGAAACTGGACTGTCCGGAGCGGATCAGCGGATAGGTGAAATAGGTGAGCAGGCTGCGCTTGCCCACCTTGATATCGGCGGTGACAGTCATGCCGGGCACCATGCGGAAGGCGTCCGGGGTGTTCACCAGATTGACCTTTTCAATGCTGACACGGGCACGGAACACCGGGCCGTTCTGGCCGTTCAGGGTCTTCTCGAAGGCGTCTCCGGACACCAGCCTCAGCTTGCCGTCGACGACTCCATGGCGCACAAAGGGCAGCGAGTCGAGCTTGACCGATACCTTGTCCCCGAGCTGCAGCTGGGCGACGTCGCGCGGGGTGATGTCCACCTCGAATTCCAGCGGCACGTTCACCGGCACCAGGTCGATCAGCGGTTCGGCGGCACGCAGCACCGTCCCCGGACTGCGGGCGCGCACGTTGAGCACCACGGCATCGGCGGGCGCGGTGAGCTGGATCAGCGACACGGCG
>CAIPGJ010000456.1 GCA_903864555.1 uncultured Pseudomonadota bacterium
CTCCTCGATCGACTCGTAGATGTCGGCAAGCGCCTCGTGCTTGCCATTCTTCACCACACCCCGGGCCAGTTCCGGCTTCCAGCGCCGGACCAGTTCCTTGAGCGTGCTGACATCCAGATTGCGGTAATGGAAATAGGCCTCGAGCTTGGGCATCCAGCGCGCCAGAAAGCGGCGGTCCTGACAAATCGAGTTGCCACACATGGGTGAGGTGCGCGCCGGCACATGCTGGCCGAGAAAGGCGAGCATCTGGGCCTCGACCTGGGCTTCATTGAGTGTGGAAGCCTTGATGCGGTCAATCAGGCCGGACCGGCCGTGTGTGCCCTTGTTCCAGGCGTCCATGCCGTCGAGGATCTCATCGGACTGATGGACCACCAGCACCGGCGCCTCGGCGACGGTGTCCAGCTGGGCGTTGGTGACAATGATGGCGATCTCGATGATGCGATCGCCGTCCGGGTTCAGGCCGGTCATCTCCATGTCTATCCACAGCAGATTGTTCTGATCCTGCGCCATGCGGTATCGTTCCCCTGAAACTGCAGCGTAAAATCCCATTGTCGCACACCGCTCTCGCCCGCATCTCCGTGCAAGGCGGCAATCTTCTGGACACCAGGCAGACCTCATGCATCCATTCACCGGCATTTTCCTCCTGGCCCTGCTGCTGGCCACCGGCATCCGCCTGTGGCTGTCGTTGCGCCACCGGCAGCACGTCGCGGCCAATCGCCATGTAGTGCCCGAGGCATTTGCCGGCAGCATCACGCCTGAAGCCCACGAAAAGGCGGCTGCCTACACCATCGAGAAAACCCGGCTTGCCATGATGGACACGGTGATCGGTGCCCTGGTGCTGCTCGCCTTCACCCTGGGCGGCGGCCTGCAATGGCTGTCGCATGCCTGGGCCGGCACCTTCGAAACCGGTGGCTACGCCCACGGCATCGCGCTGGTGCTATCGGTCGTGGCAGTGACCAGCGTGATCGATCTGCCGCTCGGGCTTTACCGCACCTTCGTCACCGAGGCGCGCTTCGGCTTCAATCGCATGACACTGTCGCTCTACCTCATCGACATGATCAAGCAGTTCGCCATAGGCCTGGCCATCGGCGTGCCGCTGCTGGCAGGCGTGCTGTGGCTGATGGCGCAGATGGGTGAGCACTGGTGGCTGTGGACCTGGGCGGCCTGGGCGGTTTTCAGCCTGGCGATGACCTTTCTCCTGCCCACAGTGATCCTGCCCCTGTTCAACAAGTTCACCCTCATGGAGGACTCCCCGCTGCGCCAGCGCATCGAGGCGCTGCTGGTGAAGTGCGGCTTCCGCGCCCAGGGCCTGTACGTCATGGACGGTTCGCGCCGCTCCAGCCACGGCAATGCCTACTTCACCGGCTTTGGCGCATCGCGCCGCATCGTGCTGTTCGACACCCTGATCGAAAGGCTGTCACCGCGGGAAATCGAGGCGGTGCTGGCGCATGAACTGGGACACTTCGCCCTGCGCCACATCATCAAGCGCATGGCCCTGATGTTCGCGGCGAGCTTCCTGTTCTTTGCCCTGCTCGGCCATCTCATCGACCAGGGCTGGTTCTACGCCGGCCTGAACGTGTCCACATCCTCCACGGCCATGGCCCTGGTGCTGCTGGTGATGGTGATCCCGGTGTTCACCTTCATGTTGCAGCCCCTCTCCAGCCTGTATTCGCGCAGCCATGAGTACCAGGCCGATGCCTATGCCGCGCAGCATGCCAGTGCCGAAGACCTGGTGCGCGCGCTGGTCAAGCTCTACCAGGACAATGCCTCGACCCTGACACCAGACCCGCTGCACTCGGCTTTTCACGACTCGCACCCGCCCGCCGGACTGCGCATCGCCCGCCTGCGCTCGCTGCCAGCGACAGCACCGGCATCCGCATGAGGCTCCAGGACCGGCATTGCAGCCACATTCCCGCGGGAACGCCGGCCATGGCCGACAGCGAAGCACAGTCACTGCTCGCGCAACTGCCGGGGTGGTCGGTCCGCGAGGGTGCGCTACGCAAAGCGTTCACATTTCCCGGGTACAGTGAGACGGTCGCCTTCGCCAATGCAGTCGCC
>CAIPGJ010000457.1 GCA_903864555.1 uncultured Pseudomonadota bacterium
ATCCCTGCCCCCCATGCATGTCACTCCGGCTGGTAGTTGATCGCCTTCGCAACCAGATGCCACTTGTCGATCTCATCCTTCACCCAGGTCGCCGTCTCGGCGGGCGAAGTCCACCAGGGCTCGACACTCAGCGCCAGGTAGATCTGCTCGATGTCCGGGCTTTCCAGCACCCTCTTCAGTTCGGTGCTGACCCGGGCGATGACGGCATTCGGTGTCTTCGCCGGGGCCAGCAGTCCGTAGGAGGAATCCACCGCAAACTTCTCCATGATCCTGGTGGTTTCCGCCACGGTGGGGATGTCCGGCATCAGTCGCGAGCGCTTGGCCCCGCCAAAGGCCAGCACCTTGAGTTTGCCGGTCCTGGCAAAAGGCGCCACACCCGACACGCCGCCAAACATCATGTCCAGGCGACCGGCGATGACGTCCTGCAGCGCCGGCCCCACGCCCTTGTAGGGCACATGCAGCCCCTGGATGCCGGCGATGAGAAACATGTATTCCATGGCCAGGTGAACGGCACCGCCGGCACCGGAGGAACCAAAATTCATCGGCCGTCCCGCGGCCTTGGCGAAGCTGATGAGCTCCGGGACGCTGTTGATCTTGAGCGCAGGATTGACCACCAGCACCAGGCCGCTCTGCGCCACGTTGCTGATGGCCGAAAAGTCCTTGACCATGTCGTAGGGCAGGCTCTTCACCGTAGCCGGTGTGCTCAGTTGCGCGGAGGAGATCATGAGCAGGGTGTAACCATCCGGCACAGCCTTGGCAGCGTAGTCGGTGCCGATCACGCCGGCCGCTCCCGGCTTGTACTCGATCACCATGGGCCGGCCCAGCGCTTCGGTGAGCTTGTTGGTCACCGGCCGCGATGCCAGTTCCATCGGCCCACCAGGTGCAAAGGGGATGATCACGCGGACCGGCTTTACCGGCCAGGTCTGCGCCATCAGCGCAGGAGGAACCCATAAGCCGAAGGTCAAGGCCAGTATCTTCAGCGCAGCATGCCGGTTGTTCATTTCCGCCTCCTTGTTTTATTGCTGTTTGTGTTGTGCCACACCAATCCAGCAGCCAGATATGAGGTCATTCCCGCGCAGGCGGGGATCCAGAATCCCACCACTGTCACCGTCGATAGCGAAACCTCTATCGTCATCCCCGCCTGCGCGGGGATGACAGTCGTTAGTTATCCCTGCTTCCAGATATGAGGTCATTGTTCGCCAGATACAGAACACAGATTTGCAGATTCCAGACCTTTCCCCGGAAATCGGTGAAGAACCAAAAAAATACGGATGCACTCACGGATGCCTTGAAAAAAACTGGTTCTTCAGAGCACATTCATTGGGGGTGAACGATGATGTTTTCCGGTTCATTCAGCGTTTCCTCAACGTTTGCGCACCACCAGCGTGGCATCGACGATGCGACAGCCCTTGCCGGCGGCCTGCACGATCACCGGATTCATGTCCAGTTGCGTGACCCGCTCGCCTTCGGTTTCCAGCACCTGTTGCAACTGCATCACCATGTCCGCCACGGACTGCAGGTCGAAACCGCCTTCGAGCAGCTTTCTGCCTATCCTCAGGCGCGCGAGCATGCCCATAACGTCGGCTTGGCACAGCGGCAGGCGGGCGCATTGCACATCCTGGAACAGTTCGGTGTACACGCCTCCTACGCCGACCGTCAGTGCCATGCCCAGCAGGGGGTCGCGCTTGGCGCCGACGATGAGTTCCAGCCCTGAAGCCGCCATCTCCTGCACCAGCACCCCCCTGAAACCAGGCAATCCAAGTCCGGCCATGCGCCGGAATTCACTGCCTACCTGATCGGCTTCCCGCACGCCGATCACCACGCCGCCCGCCTTCGCCTTGTGCACCAGATCCGCCGCCTCCACCTTGAGGGCCACCGGAAAGCCGATGCCTCGTGCCAGCGCCACGGCCTGATCCTCCGATGTCGCCAGTCCGGAGGCCATGACCGGCAATCCGCCCTGCCTCAGGATGTCGGTGGTTTCGCGCTCCGACAGGATCTGCTCTTCGATGGCGTGTTGCGCAGCCGGATCGAACTGCGGGAAGCTGTCCGCCATTTTTAGGCGCAATGCCGTCATGCCCTCCCCGGCCAGTTGTGCGCGCAGGCTGTGGTACTGCCCCACCAGCGATATCGCCCTGATGCAGGCTTCGGAGGTGTGGAACCAGGGCAGCTTCGCCGACTGCTCCAGCAGGTCGCGCTCGGTGTTGGAGTAGTCCCCGCCGGCGAAGATCAGGCAGACGGTCCTGGGCGTATTCTGTGCCACCTCGATGAAGCGCTCAATCAACGGCGCATAGCTTTTGGCCACCGAGATGATGGGTACCGCGACGTCATAGCGTTCGGAACGCACGGCCGCCGCCAGCGCCTCGGCATAGCGATTGTGGTTGCCCGAGGCCAGACCGGAGAGATCAATGGGATTCTGCAGCTTGGAAGGATCGTCCGCCGCTTCCTTGAAGATCTCCTTCTCGGCAGCCTCCAGGGGCGGCAGGTCCAGCCCCGCGATGGACGCAAGATCGCCAAAGAAAGTGCCCAACCCGCCCGAGCCGGACAGCGCCAGCACCCGGGGGCTTTTGGTCACGGTCCAGGGTTTCTCCTGCATCAGGATGCTGGCCACGTCGCACAGTTCCGGATAGTCAAAGGCACGCACGATGCCGAGTTGCCGGAACAGGCCGTCCTGGATCTCGTCGCTGCCGGTCATGGAACCGGTGTGGGAACTGGCCATGCGGGCACCGACTTCGGAGCGCCCCACCTTGAGCACGATGATGGGTTTCTTCAACTCAGCGGCACGTAATGCCGCACGGCAGAAGCGCGGGTAATCGCGAATCTGCTCAATCACGGCAAGGATGATTCTCGTGTTGGGGTCTTCGACGAGAAACTCGACGAATTGCGCCAGGTCGATATCCGCTTCATTGCCCGCGCTCAGCAGGTGGCTGAAACCCAGCCCCTTGCGCAGCCCGTAGTACAGCACTGTTGCCACTCCCAGCCCGGCACTGTGGCTCACCAATCCGACAGGGCCTTTGCGGATGCGCTCGAACTGCGGCACGGCTGCGGCACTCAGCGGAATGCCCTTGGCCACATTCATGTAGCCCAGGCAATTGGGGCCCACCACGCGCATGCCGGAAGTGCGCGTGAAGGCCGTGAGCTGCGCCTGCAATTGCTTGCCGTGGGCGTCGGCCTCGCCGAATCCCGCCGACACGATCACCCCCAGCCGTGCGCCACGCGCTGCTGCACTTTCGAGTGCCGGCAATACCCGGTCTCGTCCGGTGGCCACGATGGCGGCATCCACCCGGCCCTCGGCCTCATCCAGCGAGGGATAACAGCGATACCCCAGCACATCCTGGTAATTCGGATTGATCGGCAGCACCTCGCCTGAAAAGTTCCAGTGCTTGAGCGCCTGCACCACCTTGCCGTTGAACTGGCTGACGTTGGGGCTGGCCCCGAAGATGGCGATGCGTGAAGGCTCGAAAATCCGCCCGTCGAGGCGGAGCGGATCGGGTGTGGTCGGGGTACTCATGCGCTTGTCCAGTTCATCGTGAATCGGTCATGACCAAAGGGCCGCAGCATGACGGCCATGGATAGGCTTGCCTTGCCGGCGCACTACTGAAGCCTGAATCCGGTGCGCTTGCGAAACTCATCCAGGTCTTCACGCAGCCGCTGCAGCCGCTGCGCATACTCCTGCGGTGTGCTGATCAGCGCGACGGCACCGGCGGCATCGAAGCGCTCGGTGAGGTCGGGCGCCTTGAGGCTGCGGTTCAATTCCGTGTTCAAGCGCGTGATGATCGCCTGCGGCGTCTGCACCTGCGCCACAAAGCCCATCCAGGTCCCGTTGTCGAGGCTGGCGATGCCCGCTTCCCTGAAGGTCATCACCTCAGGCACCGGAGCTGCACGTGAGATGCCCGTCACCGCCAGGGCACGCATCTTACCGGCCTTGATATTGGGCAATACGCCGGCCAGGCTGGAACACAGCAGCGGAATCTGTCCGCCCAACAAGTCGCTCACCGACGGTGCATTGCCCTTGTAGGGCACATGCACGATCTGGATGCCGGCGCGAAACAGCAGGATCTCGCAGGCCAGATGCGCCGAAGTGCCCACCCCGGGCGAGCCATAGCTGTACTTGCCCGGACCGGCTTTCGCAGCGGCAACCAGATCGGCCAGCGTCCTGAACGGCGTGGCACTGCCGGCGAAAATGCCCAATGGAATATCCGCCAGCGTGCCCACCGGGGTGAACTCGGTGATGGGGTCAAATGGCAACTCGGAGCCGAATACGCTGTAGATAGCCATCACGGAACCGGACATCAACAGCGTATGACCGTCGGCTGGCGCCTTGGACACGAACTGGTAGCCGACCGTGCCGCCGGCGCCCGGCCGGTTGTCGATGATGACCGGCTGCTTCAGGGCCTCACCCAGCTTCTGGCCGACGGCACGGCCGATCACATCGGTACTGCCGGCCGGTGCAAACGGCAGCACCAGCCGGATTGGCCGGGAGGGATATTCCTGCGCAATCACACTGGCCGCAAGCAGTCCGCCCAGCAGCCCACCGCATGCGCGCAGCAGGCAGCGCATCCACAGGATATGCATCAAATCATCCCTCCTCACTTTTCAGGGTGCCCGTCGCGTATTCCCGCCACTGGGCTTCGCATGGCAGGCTGGATTCAACCGTCCATCAATCGTTTACCAATGAAGTTGCGCACGGCCTCGACACTGCCGCCACCCAGCATATGGCCGCGAATGTCACGGAACAGCACTTCCACCCGGCTGCCCGAGGCATAGCCATTGGCGCCGCAGATCTGCATGGCCTGATGGCCGACCTCGAAGGCGGCTTCCGATGCGAAGGTCTTGGCCATGGAGGCTTCCATGGCCGCATCCTCGCCGGCGGAAAACTTGGCCGCCGCGTGATACACCAGCAGTCGCGCCGCCTGCAGCTTCATGCCCATGTCGGCGAGCTTCCAGCGTATGCCCTGGAAGTCGCCGATGCGCCGACCGAACTGCTTGCGCATGCGCGCATAGGCGAGCGCCTCGTCCAGTGCCGCCTGCCCCTGCCCGACGCAGAACATGGCATTGTGGATACGCTCGCTGTTGAAGGAATTGATCATTGCGCGGAACTGCCCCGGCCGGGTGAGGATCTGTGACACAGGCACGCGGCAGTCATCAAATATGATCTCGGCTCGCGGCACGGCGCGCAGCCCCATCATTTCCTGGGTGCGGCCGTACTTGAGGCCCGGTGCATCCTTGGTGACCAGCACACTCCCCAGGCCCTCGGTCCCTGGTGCATCGGACATGCGCACGTAGGCCACCATCATTTCAAAGGCCCCGGAGCCACCGACATAGAGTTTGGTGCCGTTGATCACCAGTTGATCGCCCTGGATGACGCCGCGGGTCCGCACGGCCCCCGTGTCCGACCCGGCTTCCGATTCGGTCATGGCGATGGCACACATCATTTCACCGGAAGACAGCAGTGGCAGGAACTTCGCCTTCACTTCCGGGGAGCCGAATTCCAGCAGGTGGTTGACCGGCCCGCCGCAGGACGAGGTGAGCACCAGCGCGGCACACTGGGTGGCTTCGGCCAGCGGTTCCAGGGCGAGGATGTAATCGAGGAAGGACATGCCCGCCCCGCCATGCTCCTTGGGCAGGGTCATGCCCAACAGGCCCAGTTCGCGGAGCTTCCGCGCCACTTCCTTCCTGGGAAAGCCGCGTGCCTGGTCCCATTCGACCAGATGCGGCTTGAATTCCTTTTCGGCCAGCGCACGCACCGAATCAACCATCATGCGCTGTTGTTCACTCAGTCTGAAATCCACGTCTTCCTCCTTGTTGCCTGCGGTCTAGTGTCCACGCCTGACATGAAAGCACTCCAT
>CAIPGJ010000458.1 GCA_903864555.1 uncultured Pseudomonadota bacterium
AATACTTGAAGATCTGGTCGAGGTCGGCGATGAAGTCGCCATACCAGTAGGTGTCGCTGCCGCTGCGCTGGGTGAGGCCGTAGCCGCGCCAGTCCGGGGCGATCAACTGCCAGTCGTCTTTCAGCTCATCGACGAGGAACTGGAAGGAGGCCGACACGTCCATCCAGCCGTGGATGAGGAACAGCTTCGGCGCGCCTTCGCGTCCCCAGGTGCGGATGTGGTAACGCAGGCCGCGTATGGTGATGAACTGCGACTGGCTGGGTTTCAAGCGGCGGCCGGGCGCGTGGCGTTGTCTGGGGTGGCCGGTGCCGCATCGGCCACCGGATGCGGGGCCGGATGCCGGAAGGGGATGAAGTCCTCCACCATCTGGGCCATGGCTTCGGGGCGTTCCAGGTGCACGGCGTGGCCGGTGTCTTCCAGCCACAGCAGCCTGCAGTCTCGGAAATTGGCGAGGCGGTCCTGCTGCAGGCGTTCATCGGTCATGTCATCGGGACGGCGCAGCGGCGAGCCCTGGCGTGCGAACACCATGAGCACGGGCGCGGTGACCGCGCGCCAGCAGGCCTGCGCGTCATCGAGCCGGCTGCTGAAGTGCATGCTGTAGTTGCTGCTCATGGCCGGATCGTTGAGCAGCACGATGCGGCCCTGCTCATCCTGGCGGCTCATGGCCTGGGCAATCAATTGGATGCGCTCTGTCGTGACAGCGGGGAATTCCTTTTGCAGCCGCGCGGCGAAATCCTCCAGGGAGGCGTAGTCGCGCTGGCGCCAGCCCTTCTTCAGCATGGCGATCAGTTCGGCATAGCGCAGGTTGCCTTCGCTGGTTTTCCAGCTGCGCGGGCCGAGGCCTTCGACGTTGCACACATGGGCGATGCGCGCCGGACGCACGCCGGCATACACGCAGGCGAGGGCGCCGCCGAAACTGTGACCCACCAGATTCACCGGTGCATCGGGTGAATAGTGGTCGATCAGCTGTTCGATGTCGGCGAGGAATTCCTGGAACCAGTAGGCATCGGTCTTCGCCCAGTCGGTGAGGCCGTTGCCGCGCCAGTCCGGGGCGATGACATGCCAGTCCTGCTTGAGGGCGTCGACGGTGAACTGGAAGGCGGCGGATACGTCCAGCCAGCCATGCAGCAGGAACAGGCGCGGGGCGTCCTGCGGGCCCCAGTGGCGCACGTGTGTGCGCAGGCCGCGGATGTCGATGAATTCGGAGCGGCTGGATTTCATTGGCCGGACTCCGTCATGAAGGACTCGACCAGTTGCGCCAGCAGTTCCGGCTTTTCGATGTGCACCATGTGGCCGCACTCCGGGATACGCACTTCGCGGCGCGTCCTGAAATGCTGCAGGCGCGATTCCGCGCCGCCATTGGCCAGTTCCTTGGCGCGCGACTTCGAGGCGCCTTCTTCGGGGATCAGCCACAGCACCGGGGCGCTGATGGCCTGCCAGCAGCCAATCGCCTCGTCCATGCGCACGGTGATGTGGATGCCATCGTTCTGGGCATTGCCCGGGTCGGTGGACATCATGATGCGAGCGTCCTCGCGCAGCTTGCCCCAGTGGCGGGCAAGGAAGGCGATGCGCTCGGGCGTGACACGGGGATGCTCGCGGCGCAGGCGCTTTTCCAGGTCCTCGAAGGTGTCGAAGTCCTTGAAGCGCGAACCCTTCTTCACGCGGTCCAGCCACTCGGCATAGCGTTTGGGGGGGACCTCCACCGTTGCCTCGGCCACGGGTTGCCCTTCCTTCAGGGCCTTGTGTTCCAGGCGCGCCGGCTTCACGCCTTCGGCGCGCGGCCCGAAGGCATCGATGTTGACAAAGCGCGCAATGCGCTGCGGCATGGAGCCTGAATAGATGCTGGCGATGTTGCCGCCAAAGCTGTGCGCGATCAGGTTGACCGGCGCTTCAGGCTGGAAGTGGTCGAGGATGCGGTCCAGGTCCAGCACGTAATCGAAGAACCAATAGGTGTCACTGCCCTGCCATTGGGTCTGGCCGTAACCGCGCAGATCGGGCGCGATCACATGCCAGTCACCCTGCAGTGCATCGACGAAGAACTGGAACGAGGCGGAGGCGTCCATCCAGCCGTGCAGCATGAAGAGTTTCGGGGCGCCTTCGCGACCCCAGCTTCGCACGTGGTAACGCAGACCGCGGATGTCCAGATAGGTGGACGTGCTGTTTTTCATTTTTCGGGTCGTATTTTAACCGGGTCACCCACCCGGGTCACGGCCGGGGCGGTGATAAGCTGCCTGCTCTTGTGCACGGGAGGTGGCAGGCATGAACATAAACATCAGACAGAAGACCGTGGCGCTGGCCGGTATGGTCGCGATGGTTTTGGCGGCGGGCACGGCCTGGGGGCAGGGCGCTGTGGCCAACGCCGCTGCCAATTACCCGAGCAAGCCGGTCCAGGTGGTGATCCCCTTTCCTGCTGGCGGGCCCAACGAAATGGAAGTGCGCCTGTACCTGCCCTATCTGCAGGAGAGCCTGGGTCAGCCCTTCGTGATCGACCTCAAGCCCGGCGCGGGCGGCATGATCGGCGCGCAGCACGTTGTAAGGGCTGCGCCCGACGGCCACACCCTGCTGGTGGCCTCCTCCAGCCTGACTACGGGCGCTGCCATCAACAAGAAGCTGCCCTTCGATGTGACCCGTGACCTTGCGCCCGTCACCGTGATGACCAAGCGTACGCTGCTGCTCATCTCCCACCCCGCGCTGCCAGTCAAGAATGCGGCCGAATACATCGCCCTGGTGCGTCAGCGTCCCGGGCAGATTAACTTCGGCTCCATCGGCAACGGCAGTTCCTTCCACCTGGCCGGCGCCTGGCTGCACAACGCCACCAGGACCAGCGTCACCTTCATCCAGTTCAAGGGCGTGGCCCAGGTTAACCCGGAAATCGTGGCCGGTCGGCTGGATGCCACCTTCGTGCTGCCCATCATCGGCCTCCCGCTGATCAAGAGTGGCAAGGTGCGTCCATTGGGTGTCGCAGCCGGCACGCGTCTCAAGCTCTTCCCCGACCTGCCCACGCTGGCCGAGCAGGGCGTGCCCGATTACGACTACAGCAGCTGGCTGGGCTTCGTTGCACCGGCGAAAACGCCGCGCGCCATCATCGACAAGTTGCACGGCGAATTCGCCAAAGTCGCGCGCGTGCCCGAACTGGTGCAGAAGATGGAGCAGGAGGGCAGCCAGTTGGTGGGCTCGCCACCCGAGGAAGCCGCGCGGCTCATCAGCCGCGAAATGGCCACCTGGAACCGGGTGATCCAGGAAGCCGGTATCCAGTCGGACGAGTAGGGCGGCAAGCGATGGGTGTTAACCCCCTTGTCAACGGGGGCCGACTCGGCGAAGCCGAGCGGGGGGATTTTCACCAGCCGGGCGGCTCTACCCGCCGTCGCAAGTCTTTGCCTTAAGTCGTGATGATCGCTGTTGCCGTGCAAGCAGGGATGAACCGGACGACATCCAGGACCTCGATTGGACAATGGCAGGCGAATGGCAAAGGCAGTCGGCGAAAATCCCCCCGCTCGTTCGCTGCGCTCACGAGTCGGCCCCCTTTGACAAGGTTCTTCGTCAATTTCCGGGGACTCAAGGGTATGGAGGCTAAACGGCAAGCACTGCTATCTTGATGTTGCGAGACATTGAGAAGCAGGAGGCAAGCCGTTGGCCAATCAAGAGTGTATTGC
>CAIPGJ010000459.1 GCA_903864555.1 uncultured Pseudomonadota bacterium
AGCGTGGCCGAAACCCTGCCCGGCTTCGATGCCGGCGTCTGGTTCGGCCTCTATGTGCCCAGCGCCACCCCGCGCGACACCGTGCGCCGCATCTATGGCGAAACCCAGAAAGTGCTGCAAGACCCGGCCGTGCGCAAGAACATGACCGCCGATGGCGGCGACATCATCGGCAGCACGCCAGAGGAGTTTGCTGCGTTCATGAAGCGGGAAGTGACGAAGTGGGCGGAGATTGTGAAGTTTTCGGGGGCGACGGCGGAGTAGGGCTTGCCGCGATTGCACGCGGATAGCTGAAAAACATGCAAGGCCGCCGATCATGTCGACGCCCCGGCTGGCATCCTTCGGTGCTGCGGGCTTGCATGGCCCGCAGCGGCCATGCCCCATCAACGATTGCCGTCGAATGCAGCCGATTCGGGAAGGCGATAGAGATCAGGCTTGCACCCCGGGACTGCCTGACCGGCCCTGTTTGTCGCGCACCTGCGCAGGTGCGCCGCAGCAGCGCACGTTTATCACCGGAAGTTATGGAGGGGCCACAAAAGATGATTGGTATTGACCCCGCGATGGTGTTTCATTTCCGCATGCCCGAATTGCACCGCTACGGATGATGTTCGGCTGCCGGGCAATCGGCAGCCGGCAGGAATCCGTTTTGCCACAAGGAGAAATCAATTGGCTTTCCCCCGACCAACGTCCGATCGCCGCGGCTTCAGTTGCTCCAGATTCGCATTCATGTCCCTCCTGGCAGCAGGGCTGGGAGCCCATGCCATGCAAGCGCTGGCCCAGGTGTTTCCGTCCCGCCCCATCCGCATGATCATCCCCTTCCCGCCTGGCGGCAGCAACGACATCCTGGGCCGCTTTCTCGCTCAGAAGATGAGCGAGCGGCTTGGAGAACAGGTGCTGCCGGACAATCGCGCCGGGGCCGACGGCATCATTGGCGCACAGCTCGCATCGCAGTCCACGCCGGATGGCCACACCATCCTGATCGTATCGACCTCCTATACCCAGAATCCGGCCATCCACAAGATGCCCTTCGATCCAGCCAGGGCGCTGATCGGCATTGCCCAGATCGGGTATGGACCCATCGCCTTCTACACCGCGCCCAACTCGCCATTCAACAGCATCAAGGACGTGATTGCCGCGGCCCGGCTCAAGAAAGACGCCGTGCGCTATGCCACTTCGGGAATCGGCGGTGTGCAGCACTTTTCCGGGGAATTGTTCAACAGCATGGCTGGCATCAAGATGGTCCACGTGCCATACAAGGGCGGCGGACCCTCCATGATTGACGTCATGAGCAGCCGGGTTGAAATCGGCCTGGGCACCGTGATCCAGGCACTGCCCTTGATGCGATCGGGCAAGCTGCGGGGCATCGCGGTGACAACCCCGACACGCACTCCGACCCTGCCGGACGTCCCGACAATTTCCGAAAGCGGCCTGGCCGGTTACGAATCCGGTGTGTATTGGGGCGTTATGGGCCCCGCCGGCATCCCACGCCACATCGTCAATCAGCTCAACAAGGAAATCGGCATCATCCTGAAGGACCCTGACTCGGTGAAGCGCCTGCAAGCCGATGCAGCGGAGCCGGTGGTCGGCCCGCCTGAAGTCTTCCAGAAGCTCATTCACGACGATATCCGCAAGTGGGCCAGAATCGCGAAGGAAACCGGCATCCAGGCCGAATAGCGGTCATTTCCCTGACAAGCCCGCTTTTTCCAGACCGGAAAGAGGAGAGAGGTTTGCCCGAAAGGGCAAAACAACAAACCGCAACTTACAATTGCGGCACGCTCACCTCGGGATATTGCAATGTCCAACCCCACCTACCAAGTCCTCTGGCCCCTCGCCAGAATCCAGATCGAGGAAAAATCCCCCGTCAAAGGCCTCCCGGACCTGTCCGGCAAGACCATCGCCGAACTGTGGGACTACATCTTCCGCGGCGACATCGCCTATGAAATCTTCAGGAAGAAACTGCAGGAACGTTTCCCCGGCGTGCGCTTCGTGCCCTTTGCCAGATTCGGCAACATCCACGGCCCCAAGCAGCGCGAGATCCTCGAGCGCCTGCCGCAGATGCTGCGCGACGAAGGCGTCGATGCCGTCATCACCGGCATAGGCGCCTGAGGCAGCTGCACGCCCGCCGTGTTGCGGGCTTCCGAACTGGCTGAATCGATCGGCATTCCCAGCGTGACCATGCTGGGCTCGGGTTTTCTCAAGCAGGCCGAACTGATCCTGCGCGGCATGGGCAAGGCCATGCCGATTGCCGCCTATCCGGGCGTGCCCATGGTCGACAGCGAGGCAACCTTCCGCCAGAAGGTGGAGGAGCAGATGCTGCCCGCCATCATCGAGGGCCTGGCGCGCGACAAGCTCAAACCCCTGGCACCGCGCATCGTCGAGCCGGAACCGGGCAGCGTGGTGTTCGAAGGCACGCTGGATGAAGTGGAGCAGCATTTCC
>CAIPGJ010000460.1 GCA_903864555.1 uncultured Pseudomonadota bacterium
AATCGCCTGAAGTCGCGCTACCTCATCAGCACCCTGTCCAATGGCAACGTGGCCTTGCTGGTCAACATGGCCAAGAACGCCGGACTGCCCTGGGACTGCGTGATGTCGGCAGAGCTGTTCTCGCACTACAAACCCGATCCCGAAGTCTACGAAGGCGCGGCGCGCATGCTGGACCTGCCGCGCGAACAGGTGATGATGGTGGCCGCACACACCAATGACCTGCGCGCGGCGCGCGCGGCCGGACTGGCCACCGCCTATGTGCATCGCCCGCTGGAGCACGGCCCGGGCTCGAAAGCGGAAGTGGTGGCCCAGGGTGACTTCGATGTGGTGGCCAGCGATTTCCTCGACCTGGCACGTCGCATCGGTGCCTGATGGTCACGGCAGCGCCCCGGAAAGCAGTGGATATACATGACAATAATTACCATGAGAACCTAATACCCACCTTGATCATGTCTGATTATTGATCACAATGTCCGGGAAGGCTACCGCATCATGGCGGGTCCGCCAATGCGCCGAAAGGTCGTCGGCTCGAGCGTGCCGCCTTCACATTGCGAGCTCATCATCTGCTGCAGGAACAGATGGGGACACGCAAATGACAACACCAGCAGGCACCATGTGGCGGTTTTTCCTGAACGAGCAGAGTCTCTGGAAGTGGCAGCAGATCGCCGTGGACCGGGAAATCATCGACGAAGCACTGCAAGCCTACGCTGACTATGAAGCCTGCATCAGCGACGCCATGGCCTGCGGCTATCTGTTCGTGCCCTCGCAGCCCTGCTCGGTGAAGGCGCGATACGCACCCATCGGGCGTTTCTAGGTCAACGCTGACCGGACCCGGCATGCGGGAGTGAGGGCGATAGCGCCCCCGCTGAAGTGGGAGACGCCCGGGTGGCTCCCCTTGATCCGGCCTCAACCGCACTGGCCGGACGGGACCTCAGGGCATCATCGATGCGAGCAGGGCCAGGCTGACGATGGCCAGCATCAGCGAAGTCAGGCTGACCAGGCAGGCCTGTTTTTTACTTTGCTGGGGCTCACCGGATAGGGGTTCCATGCTTCCGAGTTCACTGTTCCCGGGTTCACTGCGTCGCGGTCGCAATGCCGGCATGCGCCTGGGACGCATTGCTGCCCATACGGCCCGGGCTGGCCTGGCTCCGCCCACTGGCCTCAGTCTTCTGGTTACGTTTGCGTGCATGGATGTTCTTCCCTCTGGGGACAGCATGCCCCGGAGGTGTTACACGCTGATGAAAGCAGGATTGCATCTCTGACCCAAGTAGCGCAGGGGCCGGGCCTTCCGGCCCTCGCCGCAACACCCGTTACTGCGCCAGCATGCGCGCCGTTTCCAGCAGTCCGACATCCGGGCCCTTGGTGCGGCCGGCGACGTCCGCCAGTGGCGTGGTACGGATCTCCCCGGCGCGCAGGCCGACCAGTACGCCGTGGATACCCTGGGCCAGTTGTCCCACCGCCGCCACGCCCAATCGCGTCGCCAGGATGCGATCGGTTGCCGTGGGGACACCGCCGCGCACCACATGGCCCAGGCGCGTGATGCGCA
>CAIPGJ010000461.1 GCA_903864555.1 uncultured Pseudomonadota bacterium
CCTCTACGCCATGGGCATGATCAATGCCGCGCTGTACCACAAGGCGAAAACCGGCGAAGGGCAGTCCATCGACGTGCCCATGTTCGAGACCATGACCACCTATGTGCTGGGCGACCACCTCTACGGCCATACCTTCGAGCCGCCGCTGGGGGACTTCGGCTATCCGCGCCTCGTATCCAGTGCGCGCCGGCCCTATGCCACGCGCGACGGGGTGTGCTGCTGCGTGGTCTATACCGACAAGGACTGGAAGGCCTTCCTGCAACGCATCGGCAAAGGGGAGCTTTTCACCAGCGATCCGCGCTTTCGCGACATGGGCAGCCGCACCCGCCATATCTCCGAGCTGTACCAGATGGTCTCCGACGAACTGGCACAACGCAGCACCGCCGAGATCATGACCTTGCTGGAAGGCAGCGGCATTCCGACCTTCCCCGTGCACACCTTCGAGACCCTGATGCAGGACCCGCATCTCAAGGCCATCGGCCTGTTCGAGCCGATCGAGCATCCCAGCGAGGGCCGCCTGGTGGCCATGCAGTCGCCGGGGGAGTGGTCCCACACGCGCCCGGCCATCAGCCGCCATGCGCCATTGCTGGGTGAACACAGCGTCGAAGTGCTGCGTGAGGCTGGTTTCGCCACCGGCGATATCGACAGGCTGGTGGAGGCCGGCGTGACGGTCGATGGCCGACGATAACGAATACCGATAAACCCACTACCCGCGGAACCAGCGGGAGCAATCAGTCACCCGCGGTCACCCGGAGTGGCTGGTGCATCACAGGAGGAGAGATCTCATGATGGCAAGGCATCTGCAGACTTGGTCCAGACAGCATCCGTCACCCGTCAGAGTAGGGAGGGCAGGGAGGGCAGGGCTGGCGAAGACGGTCACAGTGGCGGTGGCCATGGCCGCTGCCATGGTTGTTCCAACGATCGGCATCATGGCTTCCCTGCTGCCATCCGCCAGTCAGGCCCAGGACGCCTACCCATCGCGACCGGTGCGCATCATCGTGGCCTTCCCCGCGGGCAGCACCAATGACTACAGCGCCCGCCTGATCGCCCCGCGCATGAGCGCGCTGATGGGACAGTCGGTGCTGGTGGAAAACCGCCTGGGGGGCGGTGGCATCACCGGCACGGTCACCGTCACCCGGGCGGCGCCCGATGGCTACCTGCTGCTGCTGGGCACCAGCTCGCAGCTCATCTACAACGTCGGCCTCACGCGCGACCTGCCCTTCGACCCGGACAAGGACCTGGCCGCCGTCGGCCTGATCTCGCGCAGCCCGCAGGTGCTGCTCGCGCATTCGTCCACGCCAGGCCGCAACGTCAAGGAGATGCTGGCCTATGCGAAAGCCAATCCGGGCAAGCTCACCTACGGATCGGGTGGCGCGGGTTCCATTTCGCATGTGGTGCCGGAGTACTTCAAGCGACTCACCGGCACCGACCTCCTGCATGTGCCGTACAAGGGCAATGGCCCGGCCATCGTCGACATGCTGGCCGGGCGTATCAATTTCGTCTTCACCTCGCTGGGCGGCACCGGCGCCGAGGAGCACATCCGTAACGGCACCTTGCGCGCCTACGCCACGGCCGGGCGCCCGCGCGCCAGCCTGCCGGGAGTGCGCTCCTTTGCCGACGAGGGCGTGGCCGACTTCGACCCGCATACCTGGAATGCCATCCTTGCGCCGGCTGCCACGCCGGTGGCCATCATCCAGCGCGTCAACCGCGACCTCAATGCCGTGCTGCGCGAGACCGAGATCAAATCCAACCTGGAGGCGCGCGGCTCCGAAGTGCTGGACGGCTCCACGCCGCAGACTGCCGCCAGCTTCATCGCCCGCGAGCAGAAGGTGTGGGTGCCCCTGATCCGTTCGCTCAACATCCAGCCCGAATAGCCCGACTTCATTCCGGAGATCCTGCACGTGAACCAGACAGCCAAGCCGCCAGTGAAACCAGCACCCGAGGTGATCTTCTGCGAATGCTTTGTGCGTGACGGACTGCAGCACGAGTCACGCTATATCGAGACGGATGTAAAGGTGGACCTGCTCGACCGCTTTACCCGCATCGGTTTCCCGCGCATCGAGGCCACTTCCTTCGCCCATCCGAAGAACGTGCCGCAGTTCGCCGATGCCGAGACATTGCTGCAACAGATGAAGCGCCGTCCCGGCACGCGCTACAAGGCCACCTGCGCCAACATGCACTCGGTCAATCGCGCCCTGGCCGCGCGCGACCAGGGCTTCGGGCCGGAGGAGATCAGTTTCATCATTTCCGCCACCGAATCGCACACCAAGAAGAACCTCAACCGCAGCCGGGCCGAGCAGTGGGCGCTGATCGAGCAGATGGCCGAGGTGACGCGCGGCAAGTTCGTGCTGGTGGGGGCGCTGTCCATGATCCTGGGCTGCAGCTTCGAGGGCGCGGTGGATCCCAAAGTGGTGGTGGAGGATATCCGCCACTTTGTCCGCCTCGGGGTGACCACCATCACGCTGGGTGAAACCTCGGGCATGGGCACGCCGCTCAGCGTGAAGCGCCTGGTGCGCGACCTGCGCGATGCGGTGCCCGAGGCGACGCTGGTGGCGCACTTTCACAACACCCGTGGCTCGGCCATGACCAACTGCATCGCCGCCTGGGAGGCGGGGGTGACGCATTTCGATTCCTCCTTCGGTGGCATCGGCGGGCATCCGGCGAAGATCAAGTACGGCGAGGGCAACACTGGCAATGTGCCCACCGAAGACCTGGCCGTGCTGTTCGAGTCCATGGGCGTGAACACCGGCCTCGATATGGCGCTGCTCATGGACACGGCGCATTTCTGCGAGCAGGTGCTCGATCGTGAGCTGCTGTCCATGATGACGCGCACTTCCTTCAACGGCACGCAGCCGCTGCGGCTGTCACCGGTCTGACTCGGACCGGGTAACGGCATGAACCCCATCGATTTCTTCTGGCGTGCCGTGCAGCGCCATGCCGACCGCACGGCGGTGATCATCCCCGCGGGCAGCATGAGCTTCGCCGCACTCGGACGCAAGGTGCAGGCGCTGGCCGCCGCCCTGCAGCACATGGACCCGGTGGCCGGCAACCGCGTCGGCCTGGGCGCCATCAACAGCGATGATCATCTCGTGTCGCTGCTGGCCATCCTGGCCAGCGGCAAGACCTGGGTGCCGCTCAATCCGCGCAGTGGCACGCCGGACCTGCGCCGCATCGTCGACTTCACCGAACCATCCATCCTGATGCTGGACGGTCCGATGCTGCCGCGACTGGGCGATATGTCCGCGCGGGTGATCGGGATCGGCGATGCCGGCGGCGAGGGCGCCGATGCCATGGCGCAGCAGTTGCATCGCTACCGTGATGCCCGGTGCCTGCCCGTGGATCGGCCGCTGTCGGACGTGCAGGCGATCAAGTTCACCGGCGGCACCACCGGGGTGCCCAAGGGGGTGATGCAGGGCTGCCGTGCCTGGAACACCATGATCGCCAGCCAGTTGCAGGCCTTCGGCTTCAATGAAACCGACCGCTTCCTGGTGTCGGCGCCGCTCACGCATGGTTCTTCCACCTATGTGCTGCCCATCCTGGGCGCGGGTGGCTGCCTGGTGTTCCCTGCGGAGACGCGGGCCGGGGCCATCCTGGATGCCATCGAGCAGCAGGGGGTGACCACGCTGTTCGTGCCGCCGGTGATGGTGCACATGCTGGTGCAGGAGCAGGCCGCCCAGCCACGCAACACCGCGTCCCTGCGCAACATCATCTACGGCGCGGCGCCCATGTCGGAGCAGCGCATCCGTGAAGCCCAGCAATGCTTCGGCCAGGTGCTGGCGACGACCTACGGGCAGACCGAGGCGCCGCAGATCATCAGCTGGCTGGGCGCCCGTGAATTGATGGACGCGCGCAACATCGCCTCGGTGGGACGGGCCGGCCTGCTGACGAAAGTGGCCATCGCCGGCGCGGACGGGCACCCGGTCAACACCGCCGGGGTGGAAGGCGAAGTGCTGGTGCGCGGCGACCTGGTGATGAACGGCTACTGGCGCAATCCGGAGAAGACCGCAGAGACCCTCATCGATGGCTGGCTGCACACCGGCGATATCGGCCTGCTGGACG